>NZ_WKFA01000022.1:0-89310 GCF_021605325.1 Pseudomonas sp. PA-7-1E | reverse complement strand
TGCAAGACCGCCCCGGCCCGGACATCGTCGCGGCGAATCGTCTGATGATTCAGGGCGACCGTCATTACGACTACGACGCCTTCGGCAACCTCATCCGCGAACGGCGCGGCAAAAGCCAGCAACTCGTCACTGAGTACCGCTACGACTGCCAGCATCGGTTGGTCGGGGTTACAACGCCCAACGGCGAAACCGCCAGCTATCGCTATGACCCATTTGGACGCCGCATCAGCAAAACCGTGGACGACAAAACCACCGAGTTTTTCTGGCAAGGCGACAAGCTGATTGCCGAACACCATGCAGAGCGCCATCGCAGCTATCTCTACGAACCCGACAGCTTCCGCCCATTGGCCCTGTTGGAAGGTTTCGGCCCAAAAGAAACCACGCCCTACCACTACCAACTCGACCACCTCGGCACCCCGCAGGAACTGACCAACCCCGAAGGCGAAATCATCTGGTCCGCCCACTACCGCGCCTACGGCCAGATCGCCCGGCTCGACGTGGGCAAGGTCGACAATCCGCTGCGGTTTCAAGGCCAGTATTTCGATGCGGAAAGCGGGCTGCACTACAACCGCCATCGCTACTACAATCCGGATATTGGTCGTTACCTGACACCGGACCCGGTGAAGTTGGCGGGTGGGGTCAACGCATACCGATACGCGCCAAATCCGACAGGCTGGATAGACCCGCTGGGGTTGAACTCGTGTCCTGATGGGGATGGCTGCAAACCAACTCATAGTGCCGATGATTCGACAAAACACGCGAAAGCTAACAATGGCGAGCCAACGCTGCCCGCACCAGCATCAACGCCAGAGAAAACGGTTCGGGTTAGGCACTACACAAATAGGAAAGGATCGAAAGGAATTGAAAATGATGGCGTGATATTGGCTCAAGATAACAATAGAGTGTATCTCGAGCCTGCGAAAAACAAGGTACTTAGTCCTGTCGATGCCCAAGATAAATACCAAATTGCAAAAGGCAAGGGTCGAGACTACATTGAGATGGATGTACCTGAATCAAGATTAGAATGGGTGAAAAACCCTAGGTATAACGTCATGGAGCTAACCGTAAGGGGGAATTTAGAAATAAACAACCCTACATTCACGAGAAGAAAGTAATGCTAGAGAAAAACAAAGAAATAATACTTGTAGGCGAGGAAGCGCTTGAAGCCTTGAAAGAAATTGAATTCATATTGATATCTCTTCACAAAATTGGCAGCTTTTATGCTGACAAACCTGGCGCAGTGGAAGAATATAGAAGAATAACTACTGACTTCATCGACAACTGCGAGGTCACCAAGCGTCTTGCAAGGGTTCGCACGATAATCTCTCATAATTTTGACGATTCTATCGGCGACGATGATATGGATGATATGGAAAGACATTTACTAGGCTTGAAATCCTGGAAACCAGCATCAACAGAAAAAACTCATTCCAACACAGGAAAATTCTCTTTTTCGGATGGAGTCATCGATCAACTAACCGCTAAACAAGATGAGCTATTAATGGTCTTTACGGACCAGCAAGAACAAACTTTCTTAATTACCTTCCACAAATTAATCTCCTTTCATAGATTAAGCTCAGCGGGTAGTAAAGTATGCGATATGCATGAGAAAAAGACCTCTACTCTTTCGCAGGAGAACGTGTGTATTGACCCAAATGAGGCAATTACAACTTACTGCTTCAAGTCTGGCAGTGGTGAGACTGTTCTTGCAATCATTGCAAGCGGTTACAGCGTTGAACGCATATGACAACCACATTCATTCAGGAATCAAACATAAATTACTGGGACGAATTCGATGGAAGTATATTCCTTAGCAAAATCTTCAGCCTCCCCGCCAAAATTGGAAAAATAGCGCTATTTTCTTTTACAATAAAAAATTACCACCTTACTATTTCCATGGATTTCGACATACCCGACTTCCCAGACAACTTACCTGAAAAATGGAAAAGCGCAGAGTACAACATGTGCAGAACTGGTATCACTTGCAATGATATTAAAGACCTAAAAATCTAAAATCTCCCTGTACATGAGGTGTTTACCGTACAAATCAATAGAAAAAATGACTATTTCACATTCGAAGCCACCAGCGACGGCGCGTCCATCAAATTCAGTACAAAATCAATTTCAATTACCGACCCCACTGTTTACATCAACGGACCGGACGACTACTACTTCAAATAATACAAAAATATGATTACGACTCGCGGAGACACATCCATGCGTGGCATACCAACAGACCACCTCGAGAAAGAAAATACAGCTTGAGTAAATCTGCCCTCTTCCTTCGGCAAGGCACCAAAAACAAAAGATCATTATGTATTCAAGGATAAAACATGGAAAATTGGAATGACCTTGATGGTTCTATCTTTTTCAACAAAGTGTTCAGCCAGCCTATTGAAATCGGAAAAGCCTACATCCATTCGTTAAGTATAGAAAATGATCAGGATGATTTTGGCATCGGCTTTGACATACCAAATTTTCCTGACCGACTGCCGGAAAAATGGAAAGACAAAGGATATAACACATGCAGAATTGGATTGACCTGCTCCAACATTACCAAACTAAAAATAACAAACCTTCCTC
Source organism: Pseudomonas sp. PA-7-1E (assembly GCF_021605325.1). Taxonomy (NCBI): domain Bacteria; kingdom Pseudomonadati; phylum Pseudomonadota; class Gammaproteobacteria; order Pseudomonadales; family Pseudomonadaceae; genus Pseudomonas; species Pseudomonas sp. PA-7-1E. The sequence continues at coordinate 86,727 of NZ_WKFA01000022.1, read as the reverse complement.
TCAGAGAAGTTTTTAACATAGAAATACTAAAAGAGAACGAGCATTTCTTTTTCACAGCGAAATCGAAAAATGCTTCTGTTGAATTCAAGGCTAAATGGCTATCCCTATCCGGCCCCTCGGTCTATATGAACTGCCCTGAACCAGAAGATCACAACTGGTCAGACGACTCCTTATAAAACCCATGAGCTTATTTACGAAACCGCAACTATGGGAGCCATAGCAAAGGCCAATTCGCCCTGCCCTCCAGCCCAATCTACACTCCATCCATGTTGTTTCAACGGACAGAGGATTCACCACCATGGGCAAACGTCACCCCAATCTTCCCGCCTGGCAATGGCGTCAGTACCCACAGAACCATCAGCACCCAACCAACCTGGCGTTGCACCTGATTGCCGTGCCGCTGTTTATCGTCGGTTTTCTGCTGATCGTGTCAGGCGTGTTCAGCCTTAGCCTGGCCAGCTTCGCGGTCGGTGTCATTGGCATTGTCGCGGGCCTGGCGTTGCAGCGTCACGGCCATAGCCTGGAAGCCCAGGCCAGTGAGCCGTTCAGCGATCGCAAAGATGCGGTGCAGCGCCTGGTGGTCGAGCAGTTCGTGACCTTCCCGCGCTTTGTGCTCAGCGGTGGCTGGTGGCGCGCCTGGCGGCAGCGGCACCACCACTGACCGGCGGGTTCAGGCGAACACCACCACGGTCTGGCGGCTGAGGGCGATCAACTCGCCGGTCGGGCTCCACAAGGCAGCGGCAGCGTGGCCATAGCCGTCGCGGGCGTGTTCGATGTTGACGTGGTACTGGCACCAGTCGAGCGTAGTCAGGTCTTGCAACGGCTGGATGAACTCGATGGTCCAGGTCAGGGTGCTGCCCGGCGCGGGCTTTTTCAGGTGTGGCAGCAACGCCGGTGGCCAGGCGTCGACCAGGGCGAGGATATGCGCCTCGGTCAGTGGCTCCTCTTTCACATCCCCCCGCAACCGTACCCAGCCGCCCATGTCGCGGGATTTATTGCCGGTAAACGGCAGTCCACCGACACTCCAGCGCATTGCCAAATGACGCATGAATTCGGGGGTAACACCCTTGATATAGGGCAGTTCCTGGCACTCATCCCAATGTTTGAATACCGGTGGCGGCTCACTTGCCACGTCAATTTCGGAGGGGCGAGAGGCGCCAAAACTGGCCTGGACCAGGGTCGCCACTTCACCGTTCTGCACCACGCGCCCGAGCAACTGGCTGACCGCCTTGCCTTCGCGCAGCACTTCGACTTGATAACTGGCAGGTACATCCGGCGCTACCGGGCCGACAAAGGTGATGGCCAGCGAGCGCAGCGGTCGGTCCGCCGGCACCTGGGCGCGCAGCGCCTCGTACTGCAAGGCAGCGACCAGCCCGCCAAAGGTAGCCCGGCCCTGGGCCCATTCGGCAGGGATGGTGACATCCAGCGGATTGCTACGGGCAGCGTCGAGCAAATCACTAAAGCGCATGGCGACCTCACATCAAGAAAATCCTGGAGGAATCTTAACCATCGAATTGCACAGGCACAGCGCCCATTCCGGCCAAAAACCGGACCGGTTTAAAAACACTCGGCGCTGAGCATGTCCAGCACGCGGTCGGCCTTGCCTTGCGCCTTGAGCATGGTGCGCTGCCACACCCCTACGCAGGGTTGCAGGTCTGGCTCGTGCCCGGCCTGGGCCAGCCACTGCCAACAGTCATGCCAGTCACCCAGCGCGCTCTGGGCTTTCTTCAAGTGCGACAGGGCGTTGGTGGGTAATTTGTCCAGCTCGGGATACGCCTCGGCGGCATAGCGCACACGCTTGATCAGCAACCGTAGCCGGTGGCGGTCATGATCGGGGTCCTTCACGGCGCCATCGAGTGCCTGCCATTGCTTGGCCAGGCGTTTCTGGATGCGCGGGCGCAAGCCCTTGAGCAGTTTCTGATGCTGGGACGCGCGGATAAACCGTGGGAACGCATCCAGAATCAGCAGCAAGTGCGCCAACTCCGGGCTTTGCGCCACCTGGCGATAAGCCTCGGGCTGCAGACGCAGGCGTCGATCAGCCGCGTCGTGATGACCGTGCTGATGCAAATACGCCGCCAGCACCTCTCGGTCGCGTAGCGGCGTAGTCAGTTGGCCAACCGTGCTGGCGGACAATTCAAGCTGTTCGACACCGGGCAGCCCGCGCAAAGGGCGCAACAGGCTGCGCAGGCGGCGTACCGTTGTGCGCAAATCATGCAAGGCTTCATCGTCAGTGACGGCGGCGAGGCGAGCCTGGCAGCTCAGTAACCCTACTTCCAGGCCAATGACCTGAGCGACTAACTGATTGACCAACGCTGACATCCTGCCCTCACTTTCCGATAAAAAATCCTATCCGCCGCAGGGTCATCGCCCGGCGCGAGACTCACGAATGTAGAACCGCGCCTTTTCGGCCTTGTTGGAGCAACCCTCGAACGCTTCAAACTGCTGCTGAGTCTTGGCGCCAGTCAACAGCGACAAAGCCTTGGAGTAGCTGACAGTGCCAGCAAAACCTTCGGCCTTGGCCAGGTCCAGCTCTTTCCAGGCGGCGTCCAATTGCGAGCCACAGCTGTCGCGATACGCGGTTTTCCCGGCACAGCCAGCCAAGGCCAACACGATCACAGGCACACAGATCCAGGCTTTCATTGATGACACCTCAAATATACAAATTCAGTCGTAGCCTGTAGACGTTGCCTACAGGGAAAAGTGCCTTGTCCTTAGCCTGAAATCAGTAGTACCTATTGCCAGAGCATACCCGAGGCTGATCGCCAGCCTGGAAAAATATTGCGCGCTGTCAGCAAGGATTGAAGCAGGCCCCTTGATGGGTGCATTGTGGGCCCCTGTTTTGCGAAGGATCTGGCCATGAAGAAACGTGTTGCCTTAGTGCTGGGCTCCGGTGGGGCCAGGGGCTACGCCCATATCGGGGTGATCGAAGAAATCGAACGACGCGGCTATGACATCGCCTGTATCGCCGGCTGTTCCATGGGCGCCGTGGTGGGTGGAATCTACGCCGCCGGCAAGCTCGACGAGTACCGCAACTGGATCGAAAGCCTGGACTACCTCGACGTATTGCGCCTGGTAGATGTGAGCTTTCGCCTGGGAGCGATTCGCGGTGAGAAGGTGTTCGGGCAAATCCGCAAGATTGTCGGCGATATCAATATCGAGGAGCTGCGCATCCCCTACACTGCCGTCGCCACCGACCTCACCAACCAACAGGAGATCTGGTTCCAGGAAGGCTGCCTGCACCAGGCGATGCGCGCCTCGGCGGCCATCCCCAGCCTGTTCACACCGGTGATGCAGGGCAACCGCATGCTGGTGGACGGCGGCCTGCTCAACCCTCTGCCCATCGTTCCGGTGGTGTCGAGCCATTGCGACTTGATCATTGCGGTCAACCTCAATGCCACCAACCAGAAACACTACCAATTGCCGGTGATTCCGCGCCCGCCGGCGTTCAAGAGCCGCTTCAACAGCCTGGCCAAGTCACTGGGCTCCCACCTGCCATTTCGCCGCAAGCAGGCCGAGCAGTTGATGAAGCTGGAACAAGAAGCCTTGCAGGCCCAGGCCGCCGAAATCAACCCGTGGCTGGAGTCTGCCGAACCCGAAGCCCAGCAACCTGCCGCGGCGCCCGAGAAAGCCGGTGCACCGAAGTCGGCCACCGGCTCGTTCATCATCGACAACGTCGGGCCTGCCTCGTTGCTGGACCTGATCAACCAGAGTTTCGAGGTGATGCAAACCTCATTGGCACAGTACAAGATCGCTGGGTATCCGCCCGATGTGCTGATCAACGTGCCAAAGCGGGTGTGCCGCTTTTTCGAGTTCTATAAAGCGCCGGAATTGATCGCTTTGGGGCGGGAGATTGCCAGTGATACGTTGGATCGGTATGAGAGTGAGCAGAGTTGAGCGTGTAAGTGTTGCGGATGGCCTCATCGCGGGCAAGCCCGGCTCCCACAGGGAAATGCATTTCAGCTGTGGGAGCTGGCTTGCCTGCGATGGCGCCAGCACAGGCACCAAACGCTCAGGCACTTAGCAACCGATACCCCACCCCCGCCTCAGTCACGATAAACCGTGGCTGGGTCGGGTCATCCGCCAGCTTCTGGCGCAAGTGCCCCACCACGATCCGCAGGTAGTGGCTGTCCTCGGTATGGGTTGGCCCCCAGATGTCCTTGAGCAGTTGCTGTTGGGTAATCACCCGCCCCGGGTGGCGTGCCAACTGCGCCAGCACTGCGTATTCCTTGCGGGTCAGCGCCACTTCGGCACCGTCCAGCAAAACGCGGCGATAGGCCAGGTCGACCGTCAGCGGGCCAAAACTCAAGGCGGCTTCCTGAGCCTCTCCGGCCGGTGCCTGGCGCAACAGCGCACGCACCCGGGCAAGAAACTCCTGGATGCCGAACGGTTTGGTCACGTAGTCATTGGCGCCACCGTCGAGGGCCTCGACCTTCTGACCTTCGCTGGCCCGCACCGACAGCACCAGCACCGGCACGCTCGACCACTCGCGAAACTCGCGCAGCACCTGTTGGCCGTCCATGTCGGGCAGGCCCAGGTCGAGTACCAGCAGATCCGGTTTGCTCAAGGCCGCCTGCGCCAGGCCTTCGTTGCCGGTGCCGGCTTCGATTACCTTATAGCCTTGGGAAGCCAGGCTGATGCGCAGGAATTTGCGGATCTGCGGTTCGTCATCAATGACAAGAATCGTCGCGGTCTGGCTCATGGTGTCTCATTAAAACCCATTAAAAAAATCACCCTCTGTAGGAGCGAGCTTGCTCGCGAAAAACCTCTAGGCAACGCGTGCATTCAGGAAGCCATCATTATCGTTAACGACCTTCGCGAGCAAGCTCGCTCCTACGAGGTTTACTCCAGGGCAGGTTGTGTGGGCAGCGGTAAAAACAAGGTGATGCAGGTGCCCCGCCCGTCAATGCCATCGGCTACGCTGATATGCCCACCGTGCGCACCGACCATGCCCTGGCAGATCGCCAAGCCGAGGCCGGTGCCCTGCCCGCCTCGATCACCGCGGGCAGCGGTGTAGAACATGTCGAAGATCTTCGCACGCTCCTCCTCGGGAATGCCTGGCCCTTCATCCGCTACGGCAAAAAACAACTGCTCATCCTGCACGCCCGCGCGCAACTGCAAGCGGCCCTGGGGCGGCGAAAACCGTGCGGCGTTTTCCAACACATTGACCAGGGCCTGCTCAATCAGCGCCGCATGCACATACAACAAGGGCAGTTCCGGCGGCACATCGGTGCTCATCTGCAACGGCGCCAGCACGGCGCGCAATCGCCCAAGGGCACTGCCGACAATATCGCCGGGCGACACCCAATCGCGTGCCAGTTTCAGCGCACCGTGGCCCAGGCGTGTCATGTCCAGCAGATTCTGGATATAACGGTCGAGGCGCTCGGCCTCGTCGCGAGTGCCTTCGAGCAATTCGCGGCGATCCTCCAGGGGGATGGCTTCACCCAGGGCCAGCAGGCTGTCGATGCTGCCGCGCATGGAGGTCAATGGCGTGCGCAAGTCGTGGGACACCGACGCGAGCAAAGCGCTGCGCAGTTGTTCGGTTTCGCCGTGCAGGCGCGCCGATTCCAACTCCTGCCCCAATTGTGCCCGCGCCAGTGCCTGGGCCAGCGGTTGGCTCAACGCGGTGAGCAAGCGTCGACGTTGCCCGCTCAATTCCAGGCCAGGCTTGGCACTGACACCCAGCAACCCCAAGGGCCCCTCTTCACCCGACAGCGGCCACCACCACCAACGCCCAAACGGCAAGGTGCCGGTGCCCATGCCGGCCGGCTGATCATGCTGCCAGGCCCAATCGGCGGCGGCGCGTTCAGCTTCGGTGAGGGTCAACGGGCCACCGGTCTCGACCTTCCAGCCGCCCTGTCCATCGCGATTGACCAGGCACAGATCGAGCTCGTTCCAACCTTGCAGATGGTGGGCGGCGGCACTGATGACAGCTTGGCGGTCGGTGGCAGCGGTGAGCTTGCGCGACAGGTCGAGCAGTTCGCTGGTTTCTTCCTGGGTATCGCGCAACGCCTGCAGCTGGCGGCGCTGGCGTGCGGCGAGGTTGCCGGTCAACGCTGCCATCAACAGGAAGAACAACAGGGTCAACACGTCTTCTTCGCGCTGGATGGCGAAGGAAAAATTCGGCGGAATAAACAGAAAATCGTAAGTCAAAAACGACAGTGCCGCACACACCAGGGACGGCCCCAGGCTGCTGCGCACCGCCACCAACAGCACGGCGGCAAGAAACACCAGCGAGATGTTCGGCAGCGCCAACGCACTGGACACGGCCCAGGCCACTGCGGCAGCGGCGAGGGTCGCCACCACCGCCAAGGCGTAATCGAACCACACCAACCCGCGCATCTCCGGCAGGCGTGGCGGTGCAGGCATGTCATCGCTGTCGAGGACGTTGATTTCCAAGCCGCGGGCATTGCGCAACAGGCGTGCCGCCAAGCCGCCACCGAACAGGCGCCGCCGCCAGCGCATCCGTGACTGCCCCACCAGCACTAAACTGGCACGGCGTTCGGCGGCGTGCTGGATGAGGGTCTTGGCCACTTCCCCGGCGCGCAGCAACACCACTTCCCCGCCCAGCCGCTCTGCCAGTTGCTGGGCGTTTTGCAGGCGCAGGCGCGATTGCTCATCCCGCGCACGGCCGTTGTCGATGTGCACCAGGCTCCAGGGCAAATGCCGACGCTGGGCCACGCGGCAGGCATGGCGCACCAGTCGTTCGGCTTGCGCATCGCCATCCACACCGACCAACAGGCGCCCACGCACTGCCGGCGCGGCCTGACCGAGTTGGCGGTAGCCCTGGGCCAGGTCATCGTCGACGTGGGCGGCGGCAGTTTGCATGGCCAGCTCGCGCAGGGCCATGAGGTTGGTCTGGGTGAAAAACGCATCGATGGCCGCACGCGCCTGTTCGGGCACATACACCTTGCCGTCACGCAGGCGCTCGAGCAGCTCGCGAGACGGAAGGTCGATCAGCAGCAGTTCGTCGGCCTCTTGCAGCACCCAGTCCGGCAGGGTTTCGCGCACTTGCACGCCGGTGATACCACGCACTTGGTCGTTGAGGCTTTCCAGGTGCTGGACGTTGACCGTAGTGAACACGTTGATGCCGGCGGCGAGCAGTTCCTGGATGTCTTGCCAGCGTTTTTCATGACGACTGCCGGGAGCGTTGCTGTGGGCCAGTTCGTCCACCAGCACCAGCTTGGGCTTGGCGGCGAGCAGGCCGTCGAGGTCCATTTCTTCGAGCATCACGCCACGGTATTCGCTACGCAACAGCGGTTGTTGCGGCAGGCCGCTGAGCAAGGCTTCGGTCTCGGCGCGGCCGTGGGTTTCAACCACCCCAGCGATCAGGCGCACGCCCTGGCGCAGTTGGGTATGGGCCGCCTGGAGCATGGCGTAGGTCTTGCCCACACCGGGCGCGGCGCCAAGGAAGACTTTGAGCCGGCCACGGCCGTCCCGGGGCAGATCGGCTAACAGGGCATCGGCGCGGCCGGCGTCGCTCATGCTCGGGGGTTCCTTCAGGTATTGATAGAGAGTCTTCAAGGCCGCCATCGCGGGCAAGCCCGGCTCCCACAGTGGAATGCATTCCAAATGTGGGAGCCGGGCTTGCCCGCGATGGCGATCGCCTGGCTTACAAAGCTTCCAAAGCCATGTTCAAGGCCAGTACGTTTACTACAGGCGGGCCTACCAGAGGGCTTTCGATGTGCTCATCCAGCAACCGCTGCAAGGTCGACACCGGCATATTTCGCGCCGCCGCCACTCGCGCCAGTTGATAGGCAATCGCCTGCGGTGGCAAGTGTGGATCAAGGCCGCTGCCGGAGGTTGTCAGCGAGGCCAGTGGCACCGGGCCCTGGCCCGGTACTGACTGCTTGCTGGCCTCTTCGACTATGCGAGTGGCCAAGGCCGGATTGCTCGGGCCCAGGTTACTGGCACTGCTGGACACTGTGGCAAAAGCACCGGCTGACGGGCGTGGGTGAAACCAGCGGTCACCAGTAAAGTCCTGGGCGATCAGGATGGAGCCACGCACCTTGCCGCTTGCGTCGCGCACCAGGCTGCCATTGGCTTGATCGGGGAAGGCCACTTGGGCCACGCCAGTGACTACCAGCGGGTAGGCCACGCCGGTGATCAGGGTTATGAGTACCAGCAGGCTCAGGGCTGGGCGGATGATGTTGGACATTTCAGACTCCTCAATTCAGTGGTGCGGTGGGACGCGGAGCGTCCGGGGTGGCATTCCCACGCGGAGCGTGGGAACGATCAGCGGCCAGGTCAAACCAGGTGCAGCGCGGTCAGTAACATGTCGATGGCCTTGATCCCCACGAACGGCACCAACAATCCGCCCAGCCCGTAGATCAGCAGATTGCGCCGCAACAACGCCGCCGCACTCGCGGCCTGCACGCGCACGCCGCGCAGGGCCAACGGGATCAGCACCACGATAATCAGCGCGTTGAACACGATGGCCGAGAGGATCGCGCTCTGTGGGCTCTGCAAGTGCATGATGTTGAGCACGCCCAGTTGCGGGTAGATCGAGGCGAACAACGCCGGCAGGATCGCGAAGTACTTGGCTACGTCGTTGGCGATGGAAAAGGTCGTCAGCGCGCCGCGAGTCACCAGCAACTCCTTGCCGATCTGCACCACGTCCAGCAGCTTGGTCGGGTCGCTGTCGAGGTCGACCATGTTGGCGGCTTCGCGCGCGGCCTGGGTGCCGTCGTTCATCGCCATGCCGACGTCAGCCTGGGCCAGCGCCGGGGCGTCGTTGGCCCCGTCGCCGCACATCGCAACCAGGCGACCATCGTTCTGCTCATGGCGAATACGCGCGAGTTTCTTCTCTGGCGTGGCTTCGGCCAGCACATCGTCCACACCTGCTTCAGCGGCAATCGCGGCGGCGGTCAGCGGGTTGTCGCCAGTGACCATCACGGTGCGAATCCCCAACTTGCGCAACTCAGCAAAACGCTCACGGATACCTGGCTTGACCACGTCTTTGAGATGGATCGCCCCCAGCAACTTGCCATCGGCGCACACCAGCAAGGGCGTGCCGCCGCTTTGGGCGATCTTGTCGATTTCCCGCGACAACGCAGGCAGCAGGTCGCTGCGTTGCTGGCCGATAAACGCCAGCAGCGAGTCCACCGCGCCTTTACGGAACACACGGCCCTGATAGTCGACACCGGACAAACGGGTCTCGGCGCTGAAGGGTACGGCGGTCAACTCATCCAGGCTCGGCTCGGCCTGGGGGTGCAAGGCGCGCAGGTATTCAACGATGGACTTGCCTTCCGCCGTGTCATCGGCCAGGGATGCCAGCAACGCGCCTTCGGCCAATTCGCGGCCACTGACACCAGGCGCCGCGACCACGGCCGAGCAACGACGGTTACCAAAGGTGATGGTGCCAGTCTTGTCCAGCAGCAACACATGCACGTCCCCCGCCGCTTCCACCGCGCGGCCGGACTTGGCAATCACGTTGAGACGCACCAGGCGGTCCATGCCGGCAATCCCGATGGCCGACAACAAGCCGCCAATGGTGGTAGGAATCAGCGTCACCAGCAGTGCGACCAGGAACACCAGCGGCAAGCTGCCATTGGCAAAGTGGGCGAACGGCTGCAGGGTCACGACCACCAGCAGAAAGATCAGGGTCAGGCCGATAAGCAGGATATCCAGCGCGACTTCGTTGGGGGTTTTCTGGCGTTTGGCGCCTTCCACCAGCGCGATCATGCGGTCCAGGGTGGACTCGCCCGGGTTGGCGGTGATGCGGATGAGCAGCCAGTCCGACACCAGCCGCGTGTTGCCGGTGACGGCCGAACGGTCGCCGCCAGACTCGCGGATCACCGGGGCGGATTCGCCGGTAATCGCCGCTTCGTTGACCGCCGCAATCCCTTCGACGACCTCGCCATCACCGGGGATCATTTCCGCGGCGGCAACACGTACCACATCGCCCTTGCGCAGGCTGGTGGCCGGCACCACCTTGAAGCTGCCATCGGCTTCCTGGCGTCGGGCGCTCAAGCCTTCGCTGCCAGCCTTGAGGCTGTCGGCGCGGGCCTTTCCGCGGCCTTCGGCCAGGGCTTCGGCGAAGTTGGCGAACAGCACGGTGAACCACAGCCACACGGCGATTTGCACCGCTACAAAAGTGGGCACGGTGGTGTCGGGCACGAAGCACAACACGGTGGTGAGGATGGCGGTCAGTTCGACCACCAGCATCACTGGCGAGCGTTGCAGTTGGCGTGGGTCCAGCTTGACGAACGCCTGGACCAGCGCCGGGCGCCACAGGGCCGAGATGGCGGTTTTGGCAGGCTCCTGGGGTTTGACCGGGGCCGCGTTTTTTGCAGGCATATTCATTTTCGTATCCCTTAACTAGAAGCCCATGCTCAAGTGTTCAGCGATGGGGCCCAACGCCAGCGTCGGCAGGAAAGTCAGGCCGCCCACCAGCAAAATGGTCACGGTCAACAAGGTCACGAACAGCGCGCCATGGGTGGGGAAGCTGTTCTGGCCAATCGGTGCGGCCTTCTTCATCGCCAGGCTGCCGGCCAGGGCCAGTACCGGGAGGATGTAGCCAAAGCGGCCGATCAACATGCCCAGGCCGAGCATCAGGTTATGGAATGGGGTATTGGCGCCGAGGCCGGCAAACGCCGAACCGTTGTTGGCACTGGCCGAGGTATAGGCGTAGAGCAACTGGCTGAAGCCATGGGGGCCAGGGTTGCTGATGGCACCTGCCGGGCCGGGCAGGCTGGCGGCGATGGCACTCAAGACCAATACGCCGACCGGCATAACCAGCAGAGTCACCACCAGCAATTGCACTTCCTTGGCCTGGAGTTTCTTGCCCAGGTATTCGGGGGTGCGGCCGATCATCAAGCCGGCGAGGAACACCGCGATCAACACGTTGAGCAACATGCCGTACATACCGGCACCCACGCCGCCGAAGATCACTTCGCCGACCATCATGTTGACCAGCGCGACCATCCCACTCAGGGGGCTGAGGCTGTCCTGCATGCCATTGACCGAACCGTTGGACGCCGCAGTGGTGGTCACCGACCACAGCACGGTACCGGTGGTGCCGAAGCGTGTTTCCTTGCCTTCCAACGGTGCGGTTTGCTCCACCGCCGGGTTGTTCAGGGTTGGATTGGGCTGGTACTCGGACCACAGCGACGTCGCGCCGCCGATCAGGAACAACGCCAGCATGCACGCGAGGATCGCCCGGCTCTGACGCAGGTCTTTGACGTAATGGCCGAAGGTAAACACCAACGCTACCGGGATCAGGATGATCGAGGCCACTTCAAACAGGTTGGCCCAGGCTGTCGGGTCTTCAAACGGATGCGCCGAGTTCACGCCGAAGAAGCCACCGCCGTTGGTGCCCAGTTGCTTGATCGCAATCTGGCTCGCGGCCGGCCCGAGGGGAATCACCTGATCCACGCCTTGCAGCGTGACCGCATCAACATAGTGGGCGAAGGTTTGCGGTACGCCCTGCCACACCAGAAACAGCGCGAGCACCAGGCACAACGGCAGCAGGCCGTAGAGGGTGGCGCGGGTCATGTCGACCCAGAAGTTGCCCAGGGTCTGGGCAGATTTGCGCCCGATCCCACGGCACAAGGCGACCAGGACGGCGAGACCGGTCGCCGCACTGACGAAGTTCTGCACCGTGAGGCCGGCCATCTGACTTAGATAACTTAGGGACGCTTCGCCGCTGTAGTTCTGCCAGTTGGTATTGGTCATGAAGCTGACGGCGGTGTTGAACGCCAGGGTCCATTCCTGGCCCGGCAGTTTTTGCGGGTTCAGTGGCAGGGAGCCCTGGAATAACAGGATCGAGAACAACAACAAGAAGCCCGCCAGGTTGAATGCGAGCAAGGCCAGCATGTATTTCTGCCAGCTCTGCTCCTGCCGCGCATCCACGCCCGAGAGGCGATAACAGGCTTTCTCGACAGGCCCCAGTACAGGGGTGAGCCAAGTGCGCTGGCCTTCCATCACCTTGTAGTAGAACCGCCCCAAAAAGGGTGCCGGCACCAGTACCACGGCAAAGAAGGCGATGATCAGCCAATAGTCATAACTGTGCATAGCCCGCTCCTAGTTCCGATCCGCGCGTAACAGCGCAACCAGCAGATAAATGAACAGCGCCACGGCCAATAGCAGTGACACTCCGTCCAGAACGCTCATGGAAATTTCCCCGTCTTGCGGCGATTGCCGCGTGTGGGGGCATTGTCCGCAGGAGCGGTGTAAAGGAACGAGAGCGAGGCGCCGGGTGGGGCGTAAAGATGGCGTAAAGATTGGGTTTATGCAGGGTTTACAGCGGGGTTTGCCGTGGCTGGGGGGGCCTCTTCGCGGGCAAGCCCGGCTCCCACTTTCGACTGCGTTCTTTCAGTTAAAACTCGGTCAAGTGTGGGAGCGGGCTTGCCCGCGAAAGCGCCCGCCAAGTCACCACCGCACTTATGTGGTGCAACTCATGCCGCATTCAAACGCCAAACCGTCCCTTCGGCGACATAGGCATTGCTTTACGACATAGTTCTGAGGCTTGGCATAGCCACTGCAACACCTTGAATCATTCCAAACAGTTCAAGGAGCGCAGCACAATGAACACACAACTCAAACCCACATTGGGTACCTTGCATCTATGGGGCATTGCCGTGGGGCTGGTGATCTCCGGCGAGTATTTCGGCTGGAGCTACGGCTGGGGCGTCGCCGGTACCTTGGGCTTTCTGGTGACCTCGTTGATGGTCGCCGCGATGTACACCTGCTTCATCTTCAGCTTCACCGAACTGACCACTGCGATTCCCCACGCAGGAGGCCCCTTTGCCTACAGCCGTCGCGCCTTCGGTGAGAAAGGCGGCTTGATTGCCGGCCTGGCCACCTTGATCGAGTTCGTCTTCGCCCCGCCCGCGATTGCCCTGGCCATTGGTGCGTACCTGAACGTGCAGTTCCCGGCACTCGACCCCAAGCACGCCGCCGTCGGCGCTTATATCGTGTTCATGGGCCTGAATATCCTCGGGGTGAAACTCGCCGCCACCTTTGAGTTGGTCGTCTGCGTGCTCGCCGTCGCCGAACTGCTGGTGTTCATGGGGGTGGTCGCCCCTGCGTTCAGCTTCAGCCACTTCGCCCTCAACGGCTGGGCCGGTTCCGACACCTTCGGCGCCCCGGCAATTGCCGGGATGTTTGCCGCCATCCCCTTCGCCATCTGGTTCTTCCTCGCCATCGAAGGCGCGGCCATGGCCGCCGAAGAAGCCAAGGACCCCAAGCGCACCATTCCAAAAGCCTACATCAGCGGCATCCTCACCCTGGTGATCCTGGCCATGGGCGTGATGTTCTTCGCAGGCGGCGTAGGCGACTGGCGCGCGCTGTCGAACATCAACGACCCACTGCCCCAAGCGATGAAAACCGTGGTGGGTGACAGCTCCGGCTGGTTGCACATGCTGGTATGGATTGGCCTGTTCGGCCTGGTGGCAAGCTTCCACGGCATCATCCTCGGCTACTCGCGCCAGTTCTTCGCCCTGGCCCGTGCCGGTTACCTGCCGTCTTTCCTGGCCAAACTCTCACGCTTCCAGACACCGCACCGCGCCATCCTCGCCGGCGGCGTGGTGGGTATCGCCGCCACCTACAGCGACGGCCTGATCAACCTGGGCGGCATGACCCTGACTGCCGCGATGATCACCATGGCGGTGTTCGGTGCCATCGTCATGTACATCATGAGCATGCTCAGCCTGTTCAAACTGCGTAAGACCGAGCCGTTGCTGGAGCGCACCTTCCGCGCGCCGGGCTACCCCATCGTGCCGGGTATTGCGCTGGTGCTGGCGGTGGTATGCCTGGTGGCAATGGCCTGGTTCAATGCCTTGATCGGGCTGATCTTCCTGGGCTTCATGGCGGTGGGCTTCATCTACTTCCAGCTGACCGCACAAGACCGTGTCGATGCGCCGGCAGATGCGATGTTGACCGGACAATAGCGCCTATGAGGCAGAACGGGCCTACACTGAACTACTCAGAAAGCCCGTGACTCAAAGCAGTCATTACCGTGGGAAACTTTCCCACGGACATCTGCCTCAAGGAGAGCCTTATGCCGTGGTATGCGTGGTTGATTATGGTAGTCGCGATCGGGTCGATCGTCGGAGGGCTGATGATGCTGCGCGACAGCGCCAACAAAGTCGAACTCACCGACGAACAACGCAAACGCGTGGCCGAGCGCAATGCGCAGGCGGATGCCAAGGATGCGCAAGACAGATAAATCGCGTGTAACCCCGTGGCGAGGGAGCTTGCTCCCGCTGGGCTGCGAAGCAGCCCCCTACTCCCACTTCGCCTTGGCAATATGCAACCCATGTTGCCCCTTATAGGCGGCACGCTCCGGCTGGCTCCAGCCACTGAGCAACTCATCCTCCAGCCTATAGATCTCAACCCCTAACGGACGACACACCGTCAACGGGTCCTGCGCCTCCGGCCCCCACATCGGCAGCGACAGATCCCCGCCAGGGCACGTCGACAATGCACACAACAAATCAATCTCGGCAAAGAACTCCAGGTAATCGCCCTTCTGCGCCGGACAGGCCTTCATAAAGTACATGTCATCGTGATTGAGCCCGGTGCACTGGAAAATATTCAACACGTCATGCACATCGAACTCCGTCAGTCCGTGGGGCAATACCGCACGGGTCAGGTTCGAGTGGCAATGGTGATGAAAGTCCTCACCGGTCAACATACGGTTCACATAGGGGTCGCACCGCGTGCCCAACAAATCATGCAAACGCCCACCGTGCTCATCAATGCAGTAGCTGGCCAGGCTGTCATCGGTGATCGTGACCAAGGGCCTTAAAAAGGGCAGGTTCGACCACAACCGATCATGGGTGCTGACATGAGCGCCTTGCAGCTGACGAGTGCGCGCAGCCCACAAACGTTCGCGCGGATCGTTGGCGTTCCAGACATTAAAGTCCCCCACCTGCGGGCCCACCGGCGTGGTCACCCGAAACACATGCCCGGCCGGCACCTTCCAAGCCCTCCCCGTGCGGATCGGCACCTCGAACTGCTCGATCAACGTGCGCTGGGTTTTCTGATCACGAATACGCTCATAGAACGCCCTATCCACCTGCAATGCTGAGCCTTTGCTGACCTGGTACGCGGCCGGGTAGTCTTTGTACATGGGGCAATCCTCTATCAAGGGTGATCAAACAGGGCGAGGGAAAGGTGTTCTGAATCGTCCAGGTACAGGCTCATCGCCTCGCTGGCGGCCTGGGTTTGGTTGCGGGTTAGTAATGTGTATATCTCATGGTCACGCTCCAGCCAGGGCGACTGGAAACGCTGCTCGTCAGGCGCGGCGCAGAACACCAGACGCAACTGAGCAATCACCTGAGCGAAAAACTCGTCGAACAATGGGCTGCCCATCAAGGCGACGATCTGCTGGTGGAACATAAGACTGTGGGTGGCCACGGCTCGCCAATCTTCGCGCTCCCGGGCCAAGTGGGTGGCGTCAATGGCGCTTTGCATACGCGTCGATTGGACGTCCGTCAGCGGCCCGCTCTGGGCAATCGCCTGCAACTCCAGGGTGCGGCGGACGACAAAGAGGTCACGCACTTCCGCCCGCACCAAGCGCCGAACCATCACGCCCTTGTTGCGGACATAGCGAGTAAGGCCCTCCTGGCCCAGACGATGCAGCGCCTCTCGAATCGTATTGCGTGATGCGTTGTAGGCTTTGACCAGGTCCACCTCGATCAGCGGCATGCCTGGTAACAGCCGGCCGCCTATGATGTCGGCGCGGAGTTCCAGGGCGATTTGGTCGGCTAAAGATAAAGTGAGTGGCATTGTTACCTCGAGATTGTTGAACAATCACTGAATTAGAGGTAACCACGTTTCGTGCCAATGCCGCCGGCGAGGGGAATTCGCAAGGCCGTATAAGGAAAGGCCGATCATCAACCGGCCCTTCGCGCTGTTTTCAGATACTCAGTTAATGACCAACCTGTCGCGATTTTTCTCCAGCAGTGCCTTGCCGATGCCTTTTACCTCGAGCAGCTCATCCACCGCAGTGAACGGGCCGTTGCCTTCGCGATAGGCGATGATTGCCTTCGCCTTGGAAGCGCCGATACCGAAGAGATCGCGACGCAGGGTTTCGGCGTCGGCGGCGTTGAGGTTGACCTTGGTGGATTGCTCGGTCTTGGTCATTTGGGTGGAGATCGGGGTTGGGGGCTCTGGCTTGATGGACGGCGCAGCGGTGGTGGCGACGGAGAGGCTGGTAAGGAAGGCGAAGATGAGGGATGAGATGTAGAGGTTTTGCATTGGTGACGCTCCATGATATCGGTGAGGGAAAGCAGCTTTTCCGAAGCTGCTTTTCTAACTTAGGCGAATGTTGGAGCATGTCAAAAGCCCGTGAGTAACAGAGTATGAATGACGCCTAATAGATGATTTTCACAACGGTTCATGGCCCAATGATAAAGTTGCACCTGATTGTGAGACTCTGACCAAGGACTGCACGGTGAAAAAGCAATACTTAAACCTGATCGGATTGGCACTTTTCATCCTGTCGATGGTATCGGTTTTCTCGTTTTATCCCGGTGCGATGACATGGGACAGCATGGAGCAGCTCAGACAAGCGAGAGCCGGAGAATACAGCGATTGGCAACCGCCCACGATGGCTTACGTATGGAGTTGGTTATTGCCCTTTACAGATGGTCCGGGAGGGATGTTCCTATTGCAGTGCAGTCTGCTATGGGCAACCGCGCTGATTTTATATAAAGCTTGCATTAGAGAGGAATACTCCTATGGCATGCTTTTCTTGCTGATTCCTATTGCCCCATGGATCATGAACTTCGAATTTACCCTCTGGAAAGATGTGGCCATGGCTTACTCCTGGGGCTTGGCTACTGCAATCTGCTTATATTATAGAGATTGTCAAAAATTCCCCAAGGCTGCTGCGCTGCTTGTCTCAGTATTATTTTTGTACGGCGCGCTAGTGCGAACCAACTCTTTAAGCGCCGGGATCTTTCTGCTGCCATTCTTGATCAACTCAATTTTAAAAATCCATACCATCAAGAGCACAATATTTTTTATATTCATCAGTGGCGCGATAATTGGTCTGGCGCATTTATGCGTTACCCCCTTGATTGGGGCGAAAAAAGCCAATTCAGTTAGTTATGTGATGTTCGATGATATCGTTGCACTCAAGGTCAGAGGCGTCGAAGTGCCTGTAAGCTTTTTGAGTCCAGACGACATGAATGCCATCAAACAGTGTGAGTACCTGAATGTTCATGAAGTGGGCGCCGCCTTTTGTCTGAGCAATGAAAAATTCACCGATATCACCCAAGCGCATTACCAGGAACTCAAAGAAGCGTGGACCCGGTATGTACCGCGGAATATTCTGACGTATGGAGAATTCCGATTGAATGCTTTTTTGAATTTCATACGCTCGCCCTCCCTCCCTCCTTATTACCCTACTGAATTTCGTGTCATGAATCAGCCGTATGAGCCCAATGCAGGAACCAGATCGGTCTCGTCGATAGAAAAACTTACCGCTGGTTACGTTACAACCTCGATAGAAATACTTCCCGAGCTCTTCAAACCTTATAGCTGGCTTATCATATCCATACTATTGATTGGCGCATTTCAACTCAGCCGACAGTGCAGGGCACATTCACTCTGGCTTTTACCCATGTCGGGGCTTTCCTACACGACAAGCTATCTACTCATCACACCAGCCAGCGATCTGCGGTACGCCTACTGGATGATTTTTATAGCCACTCTTTCAATCGTTCTATTCATAAATATCCACTTTAAAAAACCGGCCACATCCAGTTGAGTCGAAAGCTGAACTTCCCCTCGGCCCACGATATTTCTTGCAACAGAGCTAAGGAGCGCTGCCGGTATAGCCTGCGGCAGCCCCGATTCGAGAACGAGTGCTCATCCAAGCCAAAAGCTCTCTTCACGTACCCATCGTGAAGGCTTCAGCACGAGCACGGATCCGGTAGGGTCGGTGAAGGCTAGCGACTCATAGCGTCAAACCACATCGAGGTCGACATACCTCGTGATCGAACGGCCTGCACGTAGGACAGATACCATCCTCATATGATTTAATACGTCACTACTTAGACCGAATTCAGCGTTCGGTAGTGTTTCCAGGACAAATGCAGATAACTCTGCCTGAACCAAAAAACCAAAAAAATGGACAGTTAGTGATGCAAAATTATCAGACTCACGGAATTGGCATTGTTAATATTGGTAAAAACTGCTCGATAGGCAATAACGTAAAATTCATCTTCAAGACCAACAGAACGCTAACCCTGGGCGACTATGTCACCTTGGGCGATGGTGTAAAAGTCATCATTGAAGACGGTGATGTATCGATTGATGATTGGACCACCCTACACTCGGACTGCCTTGTATTAAGTACAAAGGGTGTATCGATAGGACAACACTGCTGGTTTGGCCAAAACTGTGTGATTGATGGCACAGGCGGCCTGACGATCGGCAATGGCGTTAGAGTCGGCATGTATTCGCAAATTTGGACGCACATAGCCGCAGGTGAACAGATTGAAGGCTGTCTCTTCTACTCCGCCGACCCGGTAGTCATCCAGGACAATGTCTGGTTAGTGGGCTCATGCACTGTCGGCTCTGGTGTCACGATTGGTAAGAGGGCCGTGTGTCTCAGCGGCTCGAACATTATCAAGTCAGTGCCAGAAAATGTCACGGTTGCCGGCGCCCCCGCCAAAGTCAAAGAGCATATCAATGCTTACACGCACAAGTCGCTGGATGAGAAATTTGAAATGCTTCGCGGTTGGATCAAGGACTTCTGCGATGAATCCAACCATGCTTTCGCGTTCAAAAACGAAGACAACGAAAAGCTGACAATTCATTCAACCAGCGACTTGAACGACCAGATAATTATGTTCAAGTACACTGAAAGCTACAGCGCTGCGGCTAATCAAGAATTCAAATCCAAAGCGTGCATCGAAACCAAAACCTACACCAAAGGATTTACGCTATCCGAAGAAAGGGTGATGCGTTACCTGTCCGGCAACAAAGCACGTTTTCTAAGGGATTAACTAAAGCCGGCGTGCTTATCACCGTCCAGTGATAAGCACCGGCTTCACCCCGACACAGACCACCGAGCCAGCCACATAAACGTTACATTCCGATTCGTCCTCATCAGGCGAACTGCCCACATGAAAAAACCATGGCATATCGGCCTGCTAACGCGGATTGTAATTGCCAAAACATGACTTAAACAATATCGTCAAGACAGACAGATTCCCCCTAACACTGCTAATTTTTGTCGGTACTTCACCCTTAGGGTATCGCCGCACGGTAGGCAACTCAGCACAACGATATCCCAACCTTGGGGCCCGACATGACAGGTAAGCGAGTAATTCATACGTGATAAAGACATCACGGAACACAGCCAACCTGGAATCCAATAGCATTTTCCGGCTATACGCCCGAAAGCCCTGAGTCGTGTCAGTCCACTTGAACCCCGAGAACATGCTCAACATCGGAGCATGGATAAAGCGGATGGCAAAGTCTCTTGATTTGGGGGTATTTTCAGCCACGCCCCCTGCAACGAATCGCGAAGCTTGTACAAAATCAACGCCCTGCTCCAGCGCTGCTATAAAGCGCGGAATGGCTTCTGGATCATCTTTATCATTACCATCGATGGTAACGATGCCCTCATAACCCTGATCGAGCGCAAAGGAGTAGGCGCAACGAAGCTGTGCACTAAGTTTTCCTGCTGCTGTCTTGACCAATAGCCCCCGCACGCCAAGCGGCTTCAACTCGTGCAACTTCAGGGAACCGTCCGTGGTGCCGCCATCGACAATGATGATGTCAGCAATATTCTCGACGTGAAGTACGGACATCCTCGCGAGTAAATTTTTAATTCGTTCACCTTCGTTAATGACAGGGATTACGACGCACCAGGAGTGTTGGCGTCCAAGCCAGAGTGGGGTGTCATGCGCTGGCACTTCCCATGTTGCGCGAACGGCAGCAATATCCGAAAGGATCATTTGGGTTTCCATCAAGTCACGCGAGCTGTGATCAGCCCGACGCCGGCGATTATCAGTACGATTCCGACCGCTGTGGTCCAGTGGAAGGATTCACGAAAAAAAACAACCGAAAACACAGCAACGGTCGCAATCGCTCCAGCCGTCAGGACCGGGTGGGCAACATTCATCGGGAGCCGCGCCAATGCCGCTGCGTAAAGAACAAAGGCCCCACCATACAAACCGAGCCCTAGCCAAAATGGCCAATTACTCAACGCGCTCATGGGGTCGCTGGGGGACGGAAACTTACGTGGTGGAGTCATGGCCATCTTCACCAATACGCTTGCTGACGCATTGCAGAGAATACCAAGAATGAGAATGAGCCATTTCATATTCATACACTGACCCCACGGTAACGAAGAGTGGCTACCTGGATAGCGCGTTTAATCGACTCTAAATGTGGCTCATTCCCAGTTGCTACCATTTCGATGGACACGAGATGAGCCGGCAGGTAGCGCCCCAGTGCAGCGGCCATTGCCACATGGTCAGTACTGCCATCGCCCAAGGGTAAAAGATTCGGCTCGCTGGCATGCACATGCCCAATCAATTGAGCACAATCTGCCAGGACTTCCAGCGGATCTTCCTGGTTAATCGCGAGTGCGCCTGTGTCAAATTGCATACGAATAGAAGGATGCGCAACAGCACGAACCACTCTGGCAGTCTCAACACTGGTGGTCATAAAGTTCGCGCCGTAACACGCAGGGTTGGGTTCCAGGCAGAGTGTCACGCCGCACGCCTGAGCGAGATCGCCCAACTCACGAAAAAAGGGAATCGCAATGTCCAGCGCCTCTTGATCATTCAGCCCACTGCGATCCCGATTCTTCGGTGAGCCAAAAACTATTCGCGTCCCGCCCAAGCCTGCACCGATTCGACATATTGCGGCCAAGTGTGTAAGCAGATCCGCCCGGCTCCGAGCACTACCAAAGATATTCAGCCCCTTCGTACCAAACAACAGCGCCTGCATACCGGTGATTTCGACTCCTCGCTCAGCCCACCAAGCTTTGACTTGAGCGATATCTTCCCCTGTCGCTTTGGTAAGTTCAGGAAAATACTTTCCAGGGGCAATATCTATCGCATCCACCGAGAACTGCTGAAGCAAGGCAGCGACGGCCTCATCCTCGCAAATGTCCCACGCAATGTTGGATATAGCCAACCTCATGCCTTCAACCCTGTTTCAGGTTTAATCGTGCGGGACTCAGACTGCGCGTATGCCCTGACCGCCAGGATTGTTTCGCGAACACTATTTTGATAGAAGCCAGCAGAATCGAATACGTGAGCGTATTTGGTACGCAAGTCATACGACGCAGGCGAATGGCTCAAGGTATTGGTAAAAGGCAGACCAAAACCTTGCAGCGAGATCTGCTCCACACTGACGGGTGCCGCCGTCAGGTGGACCAACTTGAGCTTGGCATCAAGCGCTGTTTGGATGTCATGCCAGAGGTTAACCATGGGATAAAATTGGAAAACGCCACGGCTGTCAATTGTGTGAAGGTTGTTGTCATTCAAAAAATCAAAAATCACGTTCTTACGTAGCCCCGGGCCTACGAGTCCCGGCAAACGCACAACAAGACAATTCGAAAAATATTTCTCAACAAATATTTCCAATTTCCGGCGATGCAAACCGTAAGCGTGCAAACCTGATTCATCTACAGAGGCATCCTCATCGACCCCTATAGGGTGCTTGAAAACATCTACCGTACTAATCAAAATAAAGGTCTTGCATTTTATGGTTTTAAGATGACCAATCAATGTCTCAATTTTCTTGAGGTCATCTTCAGGTTCCCGGTTAGCGAGCCATTTTTGCGCGGAGGCAGCCGCACACACGACGGTATCGAATGACTGATGATCGATGTCACCGATATTCGTTGAGCGGTACAACGACGCGAAGGCAGTTTGCTTGAGGAGTGTGCCCCCTACATACCCAGAATATCCAATTAGCGCGCTACGCATCCGTACCTCCAGACATCGACGTGGTTTGATCGCTGCCGGTGAAGAAACTCTCAGCATCCAGCTTTTCAAGCACGTCATAAATATTGTCGATTTTACCACCCAGCACTGAGTAGGCGCCTGGCAAACCGGTGTGTTTCTCAAATAGAATCGGCCTTCCGTCGTCGCCTTCATTCTTCAGCAAAACGGTTTTAACCTCAAATAATGAGTCAACATGTTTGGCTTTTAACACTTCAGGGATATAGCGACCTACGTCCCTGAGCATCTTATCAACGCGCGTGGCACGATCATATTGGCCAAGTTTCTGATAAGGATCTAGCCCTTGCAGATCATTCCAATGAAGGTGCGGTGTATAGCGCACATGAGACAATGTATGGAGCCCACGTGCGGGAAACGGCATCATAGAAAAGAACGGACCGTCCATGACTGTAACACCCACATTTTCAAGTGCGGGCGGCATCTGGAGCAGGGCCATTTCTGTAATCTCTTGTTTTAGGCCTAAACCGACGCCTGGAAAGTCTCCGCCAAATTGGTTTAGCCCGCTATAGGTACAGTTGAATACATAGCGGCAGGAAAAGGCTTGCTGCTCTCCCTGCGCCAGGTCGACTACCACCTCCAGTGGTGCCAGCCGCCCCTTTGAAATAGCCACGACGCGGGTTTGATAGTGAACCTGCACACCACTCTCTTTAAGTTCTCGCGAAGCCCAAATGGAAAGTTGCGAGGTGTCAAATGCGCACTCATTGACCCAATATACTTGCTCAATCAATCGAGGTTCAAACAACGCACGTAAAGAAGGCTCAGCCGGTTTGATCCCTGCACCGATCTCTCGGCAAAACCGTTCAAACTGTTTAGCCGTAACTTTGGAGTTGCGTCGGGCAATAGCATAGAGCTTGGTGAAGTCTTGCTTTATGGCGAGCGGCCAATCCCGAACAAATTTCGGCAAGTTTACTCGACTGCGATAGGCAGTGGTAAAACTGCGCGGGTAATGGTAGCCGTTATGGACGCGTGCCTGGTTATTATAAGACGCACGCATCAATAACGCCGATTCGCGCTCAATTAGTAAAATACGCTTGAATCCCCGTTGTCTGGCCAGATAAATAGCGATAGCAGCGCCGTAGAACCCACCCCCGATGACTACCGCATCGTGGCATATTTCGCCTTTGTTAAGCCCCGACATCAGGCACGGTCACTGGTCGGAATTTCCTTATCCGCCGACTCTGATGCCCACTCTTCAACATTCAACTTTTCACAACGGGTCATCCGCGCACTGGTGAACTCTTGCGCAACATGATAAAGCGGCCCCTCGTTCGACAGGCTTGCCATGTTTAGAATGTATTCACCCAACACCAACAACACCAGAGAGATGAGAAAGAACATGCCAGATTGTTGCAATGAGAGACTGATCCAACCTGGAGCAACATCAGTTTTTAAAATGCCCACGGCAATGACGTAGATGCAGTACAGCAGGTTTGCAACGGCCCCAAACAGCGAGAGAGACGTGACCAATCGCATTGGAGCGCGCGTAGTCGAAATCAGCAAGCGCATGCCGCGATCAATGCTTTCACCCAGGCGTTTACGCTGTGAGGTTTGCGGGGGAGAACTGTAATTCAAATAAGCTTTGGCAAAACCACCCGTTGCGGGTAAGTGCCTATAGGTCATTACAGGCTGCGGATGCTGAAGAATGAAATTGATTACTCGTTTGCTCAAAATGCGATACTGCGGCGCCTCTCTGGCCAGATGCACGCCATTGAACCGATTGTAAAGGCTATGGAAAACAGAATTAGCCGCACGGTACATTGGCCCCTGCGCCGGCTTCATCGCGTTATTCGCAAATACAACATCAGCGCCGCTAAGCGCCTGATCAAGCATAGTCGGGATAAAAGCTACATCATCGGCTAACGGGTCAACTACAACGACGAAATCTCCCAGTGCGTTTTCCAGGCCAACCCAAAATGCGGTGTCCGTATCCACTTCCTTGGTTAGCGCATATACCTGCAGATTCGCGAGTCCATTTTCAGCCGTGAGTCCTTTCAATATCGACACGCTGTCATCGTCGGAGGCGTTATCCACCACAATCAATTCATAGTCCGCGACAGTATCAGCAATGATAAGCGCTGCATCAGCGAGAATTCTCTCGACACTGGCCGACTGATTTCGTGCCACGAACACGACAGACAAAAAACAGGGGAAATAATCCATGCTTGCTCTCAAAAGCTAATGCCGAAGCCGAGATCTAAAGGGACGACTAATCCGCCCTCCACCAGCGTGTCCGAGATGGCCGCATACCATGGCCATCGCTTTCGGCCTGGGCGCATCACCTCAGCTCACTTGAGCTTCATTCTACGCTGCTGGTGAACCCAATCGACGATATCGCCATCCGGCGCATAACCGCTTACGGTCTCGCGTAGCAATTGGCGTACCTTAGCGTAGTCATGCACTTCTATCGCGGAAAGCAGATCTCTGAGGACCCCTTTCAGTAGATCCCATTCGAGATAGTCTTCAGAAGCACTCATAATCATTGGATGCTGGGTGGGGGCAACGTTATCGCCAATCAACAGCTCTTCATAGAGTTTCTCGCCTGGCCGAAGCCCACTGAACTCAATAGAAATATCACCATGCGGGTTTTTCTCGGAACGAACACTAAGCCCAGAAAGATTGATCATCTTTTCAGCCAACTCCACGATTTTGACCGGTTCGCCCATATCCAGAACGAACACGTCGCCGCCCAAGCCCATCGATCCTGCCTGAATGACAAGTTGCGCAGCTTCGGGAATGGTCATGAAGTATCGAGTAATTTTCGGATGCGTCACTGTCAGGGGGCCACCTGACTTGATCTGTTTGTGAAAAAGCGGAATGACTGAGCCTGAAGAACCCAATACATTGCCGAAACGTACCATCGTGAAGCGCGTTTTGTTAGGCATGCCTACAGCCGCTAAATCACCGTGCAATTGCGGATTATCTTCACGACTAAGCGCCTGGAGTATCAGCTCGGCCAACCGCTTTGTACTGCCCATCACGTTAGTAGGACGCACCGCTTTGTCCGTTGAAATGAGTACGAAGTTTTGGACTTCCGCCTTGAGTGCCGCCTGCGCCGCACTCAGAGTACCCATCACATTGTTGAGTATGCCTTCAGCGATATTGTGCTCGACCATCGGCACATGTTTATAGGCCGCAGCGTGATAGACGGTATTTACGTTCCAAGACTTCATGAGGTTGAACAGCTGACCTTCGTTGCGCACCGACCCTAAAATCGGAAGCAACAATACAGACAGCGACTCACGGGAGACCCGCTGCTCCAGCTCGGAAACAATACTGTATAAGTTGAACTCGCTGTGTTCAAACAACAACAGTGTAGACGGACGCAGCGCCAGTATCTGCCGGCACAACTCAGACCCTATCGAGCCGCCCGCGCCGGTCACGAGCACTACTTGACCTTTGATACAATGTTCGAGCAATTCCCCTTGGGCAGGAACCGCGTCACGTCCCAGCAAGTCGGCAATATCCACCTCTTGGATATCATCGACCTTAACCCGTCCGCTGGCGAGATCCATAAATCCCGGAACACTACGAACATGCAACGGAAAGCCCTCCAGAAACCCCAGGATTTCCCGGCGACGGGCTCTGTTAGATGACGGGATAGCCAAAAGAATTTCTTGGGCACCCGTTGCGTCAATCATCCTCTGGATGTGTTTGGACTTATAAACCTGCAAGCCGGAAATAACACGATCGGAAATGCTGACATCGTCGTCAATAAAGGCGACAGGCCGCATCACACGCCCCATCCGCAATGCCGCAACCAACTGATTACCCGCGGCGCCTGCGCCATAAATTGCAACCCGTGGCAGGCCATTGTCGCGACTGGTAAATGGCACATGCTGAGCAGCAGAGAACCAGTCGCCCAGGAAGAACTGCCGCATGGCGAGTCTCAACCCTCCGACCATGATCAGGCTCAACCACCAGTAATTGAAGATAATAGAACGAGGCACGACGTTTTGGTGGTTGCTGTACCAGTACACAACGACACCCAATATCAGCGCTGACAGGCTCACGGCTTTGACAATAGCTATCAGCGCATCATTGCCAAAGTAACGCATAACCGCTCTGTACATGCCAAACCGTACATAGAGCGGTATAGCGACAATCGGCGCACACAGGAAAAGCCAGGTATGGGCAACCAAGGGGTTAACAAAATCCTCTACACCCAATCGTACAATGAACGACAGCCAGAGCGCAGTCCATACAAGTAATACATCTACGGAAACTTGAATAAGCCGTTTTTGCCGCCGTGGCAGATCAACTAAAAATGCACGAACCCTATCCATACCTACCTCTGAAGCACCGCATTGTTCAAAAAAACAGTCGCTTGATCTTTCAAATACGCTCCATCCTATCGACAGAGCAACAAATGTTATTCGCTGGCTTCCAACGCACCCGCCCTGAACCTCCAGGCTAACAATATCAACGGCGTATACGCGATGATCAACGCGACAATGCCATCAAGCTGTTTAGTCGCGACCAAGCAAGCTAAAGGCAATAACCACAGAATGTTAATGAGGGCAACAGCTACAGTTACAGGAATATGCGATCTAAACTCGCGTGAGGCGAATTGATAGGCATGGCTGCGATGCGCCTCATATAGTTTGTCACCGCGCAGGGTACGCCGACACAGTGTGAAAGTGGCATCAACAATAAACACGCCCAGAAGAATCAACCACCCCCAGAAAAGGTCAAACGACATCCAAGCTCCCTGTATCGCCAAGACACCCAAGGATATGCCAAGGAAGCCGCTGCCAGCATCGCCCATGAAAATTCGTGCTTTGGGAAAGTTCCAATACAAGAAGCCAGCCACCGCAAAACCAAGAAGCAATGGCACCCAGGCGATGATGGGCGTCGCGCAGAGCCAGTAGAGCAAGGCTGCGCCGAAGCAGGTGGTGATGGCCTCAACACTTGCCAGGCCATCAATTCCATCCATGAAATTGTAAAGGTTGAGCATCCATACCAGGTAAAACGCAGCCAGTATGTGGGCGAACCAACCTAAATCCACCACATAGCCAAAAGCCTCAACAGGGGGTAGGCCGTGACTCCATATCAGCACCCAGACAGCAGCGGTGAAATGGCTCAATAATCGCCAGCGGGCTGGAATATGCCCATGGTCATCGAGGAAACCGACGATCGCAACCAGCAGGCCGGCGCCGAATAGCGCCATGAATGCGTCAAAAGAAAGTACATCCCCGATCCAGAGGACGGGAAGGAACGCGAGAAAGCTCAAGACGATCGCTACCCCCCCTCCCCGCGGAGTTGGGACAACATGAGAGCTACGACCATTCGGAAGATCAATGAGATTGTTGTTAAGAGCGTAGCGGCGCAGCGCTCCTGTGAGCACCAACGCCAAAATCAAAATGGCAGGAAACAACCAAAATAATGTCATTCAAATTTACTCTCGAGATAAGCGTTGGCCGTTTTTTTGAGGGACGCATCGAGAGTGACAGGAGGCAACCAACCCAATAGCTGATGATTTTTCGAAATGTCCACTTGCAGTGAACCGAAGAGTCGGGTTGCTACCCCTTTCTTGCCAACAAGCGTGGCCAAAAACATCAATAATTTTACTGGAAACGGGACCAACACCGCCTTAGTTCCAACCGAATGCGCGACCTTGCGTAAAAGCTCTGTGGTGGACACGTCATTGCCATCACTCACCAAAAAAATCTGGTTGGCTGCGGCAGGATGCACCATACAGGTTTTGATCAAGTCGACCAAATTGTCCAAAGCAACAAGGCTGCGTTTATTATTGACCGAACCCAGCGGCAACGGAATGGAAACTCCCTTCGCCAGGAACGCCATCATATTGCGGAAATTCGCCTTCACACCTGGCCCGTAAACGAGAACCGGTCTGATGATCACAATGTCCATGCCGGTACTCTTGGAAAGGGCCAACAAACCATTTTCGGCTTCCAGCTTGGAAATGCCGTACGGGTCTACCGGGCATGGAGAGTCATTTGCCGTAAAAGGCCTGCCGGGGAGCGTGAACTCGCCGTTTACCTTGATTGAGCTGATAAATACGAAGCGCCGCACCCCGGAAGCCGCAGCTTGGCGCGCCAGGTTCAACGTACCGTCCACGTTGACCTTACGAAACTCTGCCAAAGGATCTGCGCTGTTATCGTTCATCACATGCACGCGAGCAGCGGCATGAACAACTACATCAACATCCTGGGCGAGAGATTCCCAGCGGGCATCACCACCCAGATCGCCCATGGTGATGTACTCGACATCAGGGTGCTCGGCCACACCGATATTGCGAGCGCAGGCGCGTACCTGATAGCTTGCGCTACCAACCAGAGAGTCCAAAAGCGCCCGCCCCACAAAGCCGGAAACGCCCGTCAGGAGCACGACTTTCTTAGTGCCTTCCATAATCCACCAGACCTATAATACAAAAAGTTCAAACGAGATAAGTCATCAAACGCTGATTAACAACGCCAGCGTCAAATTTCTCCTGCGCCATCGCATGGCTTGCCAACCCCATTTGGACTATATCGTCTGGGTGTCTGATGAAATGGATCATCTTGTCAGAGAGTTCTTCCGCAGACCAAGGTGCAACCAAGTAACCGTTGACCCCGTCCACCACAGTGTCCCTACAACCGGGCACATTCGTAGTCAGGATCGCACGGCCAATTGCCATTGCTTCCTGAGTGCTCCGGGGGACGCCTTCACGATAATAAGACGGGAGAACAAAGACACTGGCACCGGAGACCCAGCCAACAACATCAGACACGTGCCCCGGATGCTCAATCACGCCTTCCATCTTCAGTCGCTCTAAATCGTGCGCCTTTAGTCCACCTGGATTCGACTCGTCAATCCCCCCAAGCATCACGAATCGCGCCTCGGGAAATTGTTCTTTCACAATCCGCGCCGACTCGATAAATATATGCACACCCTTTTCCGCCAAGAGTCGCCCGACAAATATGAAGCTCACGGGAGACACGGGAGGTCGGGAATAGGGGTAGTCACTCAATTTCAAGCCGATTCCGCCGAGCACTGAAATCTTATTGACCTTCAGACGATACTTATCAACCAAGTCAATCTGGTCATCTTTGTTCAAGAGGATCAATTGCTCAAGAAACGGAAACGCCATTCGATAAAGTGAAACTTGAACCCACTTTAACAGCTTGCGTTTAAACCCCATCCCCTCAGGGAGCTCCGTAAATACGTAGCCGAGGCCTTCCAACATTCCAACCCTGCGTTTGACACCTGCCAACACAGCCGCGAAAGTACCGAATATCACAGGCTTTGCAAAATATGAAAAAACCATGTCTGGCGCGATGGAGCGAAGAATTCTGGATAATTTCAGCGTCGAGGCAAGGTCATTTAACGGGTTTAATCCTGCCCTGCTAATGTGATAATCCATTGGAATGCCGCCCAACGCCCTGACGCCCTCGCGACTTGCACTGTCGTAGTCCAGAGCGAATGCGTAAACAACGTGGCCTTGCTCCGTCATCGCACGGATTAGATCAGCACGAAAGCCCAACACACAGGCAGCAGTAGTTCCTATCAAAGCAATTTTCATTTGGACTGATATCCATCCGGGTTGCTCTGTAACCATCTCCAAGTATCCCGCATCATATCCTCAAGGTCTAATTCCGCACGCCACCCTAGTTCTCTCAACGCCTTCGAGGGGTCAGACCAACATTCGGCAATATCTCCCGGCCTGCGCTCACAGATTTTCTGGGGGACTTCCACTCCTGACACTTTTTCAAATGCAGCGATCACTTGCAAGACAGAATAGCCCACGCCGGTGCCTAAGTTCCAAGCATGTAACCCAGTCTTCTCTGCTATATACCGCAATGCGCTAATGTGGCCGTTCGCCAAATCAGCAACATGAATGTAATCGCGCACGCCCGTTCCATCACACGTTGGATAATCATTACCGTAGATGGACAAATAGGGCAGCTTACCGGTTACTACTTT
Source organism: Pseudomonas sp. PA-7-1E (assembly GCF_021605325.1). NCBI lineage: Bacteria > Pseudomonadati > Pseudomonadota > Gammaproteobacteria > Pseudomonadales > Pseudomonadaceae > Pseudomonas > Pseudomonas sp. PA-7-1E. The sequence continues at coordinate 56,863 of NZ_WKFA01000022.1, read as the reverse complement.
ACTGATATACGGCAGTAAATTATTAGGCGTGCCATTCGGGTTTTCCCCAATCAGCCCGCTGGGATGAGCCCCCACCGGGTTGAAGTACCGAAGTGTCGCTATCGCCCATCGATCATCGGCGCGAACCAGGTCTTCGAGTACCTGCTCAACGATAAGCTTGGAACGACCATAGGGGCTTTTGGGCGCACCAACGGGATATTGCTCAGAGATAGGCATGACTTCTGGCTCGCCATACACTGTTGCCGACGAACTGAACACAAGCCTGAACACGCCCGCTGCCGCCATGGCAGAAAATAGTGAAAGGCTGCCCGCAACATTGGTTTGGTAGTATGCAAGGGGGTCTTTAACGCTATCCCCAACAGCTTTCAACCCAGCAAAATGGATTACGGCATCGAATTTATGCTCGCGAAAAAGCGTCGCGAGGAGTGCCTCGTCCAGAATGTCGCCGAGGACAAATAATGGCTCGCGTCCAGCTATCTGGGCAATCCGAACCAAGGAGACCTCGGAGCTATTAGCCAGGTTGTCAAGCACGACAACGTCCCAACCGACGCCCAGTAACTCGACCACCGTATGAGATGCTATGTAGCCAGCACCTCCAGTTACTAATATCTTCACAACTTCGTCTCCAACGGCCCTTCACGACCGCATGAATATAAAATGATCGAGAGCCAGATACACGCTCTGCTGCTGTTCACTAGATGCAGAATGAGGCTGCCTCTCTAATCTCCATTGGGAAAGCCGATAAAATGATAAGGCATGAACGGAGAGGGCCCAATACCCTCCTCGGCTACAAAATTCCTGTAGCCACTCGCCGCGCTCAAAACGCCCGCCATAATGAAGGCGAGTTTGATTGTTGTGTCAAATTTCAAGGCCAGACGGCTATAGGTCAAGAGAATCGCAACGGGAAAGGCGAAGGATATCAAATCCAAAAATCGCAAACCGGCATACGACACCGCTGACACCAACCAAAAAGAAATGGTGAAACCAGCGCCTAACACTATGAGTTTGGTTTTTTCCGCATTTGGAAGTTTTGAAAAGAACAACGCTGCCACGAACAGCAATAATACCCCGACCTTACTCAGGCCCGACAGCGGATTTGGAGACTCTGAATCCTGATAAGACAGCAATTTGGCGAGAAAGTAGTCACCATTCAAACTCAGTAAAAACAACAATGCACATACTACAAACGGGACAACCAAGACATTACTTGTCTTCACCCAACGAGACCACGATGCCCAGATAAACAGCAACGACACCAGAGACGAGTAGTGAAACAACAGGGCAGATACCGCCAGCACCATTCCAGATTTATACCTAAGCTGACGCACGTTCTGCGTGGCCAGCAACAGCAACATTGCCGCCAGTCCAATTCGTAACCCGTTCATGCTGTACTGATAAACAAAGGTCGGCAAAATATAGGCGATGAGCAAAAAACGTTCGTTCTTGTCGGCACGACCCAAGTATAGAAACAACATCGCAAAAATCAGAAAGCTGAGCACCCTCACTGCGATGACGCCTGAGTCTGAAACAGACAATAACGCTTTACCCAATAATACGAAACCCGGCTCCATGCCACCCCAGACATAGTCTGCCGAAAAGCCTTCAACGATCAACTCGTAGTTGGCCGTGTCTGTGCCTACGGCACCGCGCATGACCGAAAACACCATAAATACAATCAAAGATATTGCGATAAACAGGCGCGTCCTGTTACCCGCCAACCCGGTCAGGAAAAACATGAGATACAGTATGCCCCAGCCAATTAGATATATCATCCCAGGCTTGATCCCAACTTAATCTTAAGCACTCTGCGTATATAACGCATGACCGACCACCCTTTTAGGAGACTCCGACGGACAGATCCAATTCGACCCTCACGAAAAAGATGGTCATAGACATCCAGCTCCCCCTTTTCCATTGCCCACATATTACTGCTCAGTCCGGCATGCCCATAAATGGGCTTGTGGCAAAACGTCAAGGGCAACTCAAATGAATAGCCGCGAGCGCCACTACCCAGCAACTCGCACCACAGCAGGTAGTCCTCGCAGAACCTCTTATCCGTTGAAAAACGAAAAGCCACATCTTTCTTGATCATGACCGAGGGCGTTGAAAATCTATTGGATTTCAATAAAGCCGGGAAGGTAACTTGATAGAATCCTGCCTGCGAAGCGTTATAAACTTGATGCGGCATCGACTCCGAACTCAGCGTCTCACAGATCTGTCCGGTTAGCGTCACCTCTGGATTTTCCAGCATCCAGCCATACTGAAGCTCGATTTTCTGTGGGTGCCAACTATCATCGGAGTCTAGAAACGCAATATAGGGCTGCGACGCCATTTCCCATGCCGTGTTGCGAGCCGCTGCGGGTCCTGCGTTTTTTTCCAACGCGCAAACCCGCACCCAGTCCTCCGGGTACTCTGTGACCAATGACTGAAGAAAGTCTAGAGTGCCGTCCGGACTTGCGTCGTCGACCAGCAATACCTCGGCCGGTCTCAGCGTCTGGGCAAACACTGAATCAAGCGCACGCCGAATTGTTCCCTTGCAGCGATAACAAGGAATCACAACGCTCACGTTAGCAGACGTGGCGCTACGGGCGCCCTTTTCACACAGCATGTTCTGGCTCACACCTTCGTAATTATGAAGTAACAGAAGTTCACGAATTTGACTCAGGAAAATTGATCTTCGAGCCGCGCGCATCTAAGACTTCACGTAGTTTTTCGCTGCCGATCAACGTGTTGTTGAGCTGATCAAAAACCTCGACATTCTTCTCGACGTATCGTGCACGAACCCGGTTAATTATCCTTGACAAGCCCCATACAAATTCTGAACACACTGAAAATACTAACTGTGCAGTAATCTTCAGAACACCAAATTCTGCGCAAGCTGCCTTCAGGGAAGCCAATGTATATTTATACGAGCCTGGAAAGTAAACGAAACACTTCAATAACAACCTGCCAAAATTCGGATTCAGGCTCTTACCGCCTTGGGACTGAACTCTCTCGACGGCCTTAAGCAAAGAATACGACCACACCGTGGGAACCGAATAAAATTCGGGTATTCGGGCATCCCACACCAAGTTTTTGAACGGCGCAATATGAGCATTATCTCTTAACGCTCCGTAGTGCCCGCCCGTTACGCTCTTGCCTGAAGTACTTTGACCCGAGGCGCCTGGTACGATGACCGGATAATCGACCAGCACGCACGAGGTGGACTCAGTGGCGATCAGCAATGAACTGTAGATATCAGGACTGACGCCGCCAAACAGCGCGCCGTACTTCCCCTCAATCCTCTTGGCCAATGTGTTTGAAATCATACCTGCATACGCTCGCGGCATACCAAATACGCCACCGCCAAAATTATCCAGAGCGTAATTGACCGACGCTTTGACGTCGTGTCGAACCACATCACCTGTGAACGGGCTCATGTGCAGCGTGCCAAAATAAGAATCGCCACGGGTTGAATGTTTGAAATCATCCCAGTAGTACAACGCAGGAAAATTGAATTTCAGCGCATCAACATCGTGTTTTTTAGCCCAATGGGCAACATCAATTATTTCCTTCGCGACGAAATCATCATCGCCGATGAAAACTAAATAATCACCATCTGCCGACTGCAACCCAAGGTTGAAGTTATCGACCACACTGATGCCCTCAGTCGAACGAACCAACTTCAAGCGTGTTTCTGGATATAGACCTTTAAAGGCTTCTGATATTTCGTCAACCGGGCTTGAGTCACAAACCACTACTTGAATTTCTTCCGACAAATCCAATATAGATCGGATTGACGGAATCGCGTAGCGCGCCCGATTATGCGTAGGGATAATGACACTCAGAATGCTCATACTATTGACCAAGACTGTGCTGAATATAGGACAATGTCATGAGCAACTTCTTAATATCTTCGCCTTTCAGCAATTCTGTATTGTGCGACGTATAGTCGTCGATTGCGTTTGCCTCTGGCTGACCTTCAATAATAAATTTATCATAGTTCAGGTCGCGGTTATCCGCCGGAATTCGATAGTAACGTCCCATGTCTTTGGCTTTGGCCATTTCTTCTCGAGACACCAAAGACTCATAGAGTTTTTCGCCGTGTCGAGTACCAATAATATTAACCGGCACGTGGCTATCAAAAAGCTCCTTCAACGCGTTCGTCAGATCACCGATGGTACTGGCCGGCGCCTTCTGCACGAAGATATCACCCTGCTCGCCATGTTCGAACGCATGCAATACCAAGTCCACGGAGTCTTCAAGACTCATGAGGAACCGGGTCATGTTCGGGTCAGTCACCGTGAGAGGGACACCCGCTTTGATTTTATCCACGAACAACGGAATGACCGAGCCACGGGAGGCCATTACATTACCGTAACGGGTTGCGCACAACACTGGGCCGCCGTCGCGGACTGTCCGCGACTTTGCGATCAATACCTTCTCGCCCATCGCCTTGGAAATACCCATAGCGTTGATAGGGTAGACCGCTTTATCTGTACTCAGCAGAACAACGCGTTGTACTTTGTTATCAATCGCCGCATTGAGTACGTTCTCTGTACCGATGATATTGGTCAATACAGCTTCCATCGGGTAAAACTCACAAGACGGCACTTGCTTCAGTGCGGCAGCATGAAATACGTAATCGACCCCGGCCATTGCGCGACTGATGCTCTCGTAATTTCTCACATCGCCAATGTGAAATTTCACCTTGGGATTGTTCAGTGCAATCCGCATGTCTTCCTGCTTCTTCTCATCGCGACTGAACACGATGATCTCCTTAACCGCAGTGTCGAGAAAACGCTTCAGGACAGTATTACCGAATGAGCCTGTGCCACCGGTGATCATCAAAACCTTATTGTCAAACATACCTTCACCAATCAAACCAAGAAGAAAAACAGCAGCGCTACCACCGCTACAAACAACATCACTGCTGAAGACACCAATAGCGCCGAAACTCTCGCGTAGCCTTTTACATCCGGCAGGGTCATCGCCCTGCCCCACGAAACCATAGTCGATGACGCATGATAGGCCGAGTACACATAACAGATCGCTTTTACGTCGCCAGCGGAGGCGGCCAATATCGTCATGACCAGCGTAGCGATCGTCAATAAGCCTGACATGGTCGCCTGAAACCTGAAGTCTTTGGCATAGATTAACAGGCTATAAGGGATAAATCCGAAAGCCCCGATCGCAACACCGGGTAAAAGTATCGCGAGATAGGCTGAAATCAGCTCGTTATTAGCACCTGGCCCCACCCAAAGCGTGATGAGAGGTTCACGGAACCACCAGAGTACAAAGGTCGGTAGCGCGGTCACTACGAAGACCGAGATGGTGAACCTGATAATTATCTTACGCGCGTCACTGCGCACTCCGCTCGCTGCTGTACGCAGCATGATCGGTTGAAAATACTGGCTGACTGGCCCTGCGAGAATCGAAATCGGGGCCATGCAAAGCAAGCTGGCGAGGTAATAGGGCGCGACACTGGCAGCAGAAGTAAAAAATGAGATGATTGGTTTGTCGAGCTGCGTCACCGCGGCACCCGCCGCAGAGAAGATAACCAGCGCACCACCCGCCTTCGTGAGGTTGAATGCTTCAGAAAAAGATGGCCAATCAGCCTTTTGGACCCCGAGTGATGTGTCCGACAGATCTTTTATCAAGATCAGTCGAGACACCCACCAATGAATAATCGTAGTTACCAGTTGGGTGTATATGAACACATCCAGAGTCGCTGAAAACACGTACATTGCAATGACAGTTAAGGCTGCTCTTAGCGACACACCTATCACCTGCAAAGCGCTACCCGATATATATTGCCTGTTGGCGATCAGCATCGAATAGTAAAGGTTTTGCAGCACCAAAAACCAAAACAGTAGGACTACCGCAACGATCGCCCCCCAGCTGATGCCCAGCTCAGTAATAAACAGCTTGACGCCCACTGCAACAAAAAACAAAAACCCATAAAATCCAGCGAGACTAAGCTCCGCACTTCTAAGCAACTTGATTAAGGGGGATTTATCTTTGTCTGATACAGAAACCTCCCTTCCCAGCAGCGTTGACATCCCCAAGTCCATCATCACCAGAAGGGCTTGAAAGGACAGAATCACCGCGATGCTGCCAAACTGACTCGCACCGAGCATACGGCTATAAATAGGTAAAAAAACAAAAGCTACCAATAGGCTGGACGATCGCCCAGCGTACAGCATCAGCATCCTGCTAATAACGGACATATTCATCATTTCGCACAATCGGTCATAGTATCCGCAGGGCCTCTCAGTACGCCCTTCAAAGACGCTGTGACCGTCAGCAAGTCATCCTCATCGAGCCACCAACCACATGGCACACCTATTATATGATGCTGAAGGAAATCGGTGTTCGGCAGATATTGCGGCGCCGCGTCAAACCCACTGTAGATATCGTTTCTTTGATGAATACTTGAAACCATGACTCCGGACTGCTTGAGCCGGCAAATCACTTCATCTCTATTTTCAACAAAAAACAGTAACACCCAATAGGCGGATTGATCACCCTCCAATACAGGCACAGGTGTCAAACCGTCCATATCCCTAGTTAACTCCAGCAACGCTTTGGCATTAGACTGTGTAGCTGCCTGCCGGGACTGCAAGGATGTCATTTGAGCATATCCCAAAGCCGCGCACATATTATTCAGCGTCATGCTCCAGCCAATTTCTGGCACATCCGAGCTGCTATTTATCTCGCCAATAGCTGATCGGAAAGTGCCGAAGTCGATACCAAAGCGCCGTAGTTTGCGGGCTCTTTTCGCCATGTCAATACTTCGGCATGCCAGCGCGCCACCTTCAGTGGTATTGATCTGTCGGTTTGGATAAAACGAATAAATGGCAAAGTCACCATAAGCGCCAACCGGTAGCGAAGCGTGCATAGCAGACAAAGCGTTATCACAGTCTTCTATCAAGACAAGATTATGCTTCTTGCATATTTCTGCTATTTCACGGGCTGGCCCAGGATAGCCAGCAACATGATATAGAATAACAGCTCTAGTCTTTGGCGTGATCTTCGATTCGAGGTCTGCAACGTCCATGGTAACCGAGCGCGGGCTAACATCCACCCAGACAGGAACCGCTTTACTCTGTGCAATTGCTGAGTTGGTGGAGAGACAGGCAAACGCCGTGGTGAGCACCTCATCCCCATCCTTTACACCAGCCAAATACAGAGCAAGATATAAAGCCGTCGTCATATCGATGGTGGAAACTACATGGGGCAAGCCGGCAATTTTTTCCAACTCGGACTCAAACTTTGCCACCCACTCTCCGCCCGCGATTCTCCCGGAACGTAAAACTTCCACAGCAGCTTGTTCCATTTCAGGAAGCATGACCGAGTTATACAGAGGGACGTTGTTGAGCATAGTCAAATCTCTAATCAGCCGCGTTTCAAGGCTGTAACAATTTTCTCACGATCCTCATCCGAGACCCACCAACCGCAAGGTACATGAATCAATTTTTTATAGAAAGCGTCCAATTGTGGCATCGGCCTCACGAACTCTTTGAATACCGAATGAAAGTGATTGGGACGGTGCAACTTCGACGCCATTACGCTCTCTTCAGCCAAGATACGCTCAACATCATCCGAATCATCCGCTAGTAGCGTATAAAGCCAGTAGGCAGACTGTGCATTGGCTTCATACTTAGCTGGCTGAAGTCCAGGGATATTCTGTAATGCCTGATCTAGGTATCGGCCGTTAGCCTGATGCCGCTTCAACAGTGGCGTTATATATTCAAGTTGCTTGAGCCCGATAACGGCCGCCACGTTATGCATGTTGTATTTATAACCCACACGCGTTATATCGACTTCGGTGCGAGGAACGCCCTTGGCCAATCCAAACCAACGCAAGCGACGCGCCTCTGCAATTTTCGCAGCATCCTTCACCACCAAGGCACCGCCGTCCACGGTGGTCATGTGCTTGATCGCCTGAAAGGAGAAGATCGAATAATCACCAATCGTTCCAATGGACTGATTTCCATAAGACGCTCCCAGTGCATGGGCGCAATCTTCTATCAGACAAAGCCCGTGACGATCGGCTATGGATCGCAGCTCAGTCAACCGCGCAGGATATCCGGCATAATGGACAACACAAATAGCTTTTGTATTCTCTGTAATCAGGGCTTCCACAGCTGAGGGGTCAAGATTACCTGTCAGACTGTCAACGTCTGCGAAAATTGGCTTGGCACCGATTTGTAGAATCGTCGTATTCGTCGGCTCAGCCGTCATTGAGGTGGTGATGACCTCATCCCCAGGCTCGATCCCGCCAAGCAGCATAGCCAAGTGCAAGGCGGCCGTACCGCTGCTCGTGGCGACTACGTTCTGGAGACCAAACAATTGCGCAAATGCCGCTTCGAATTGATAAACAAACTCGCCCTCTCCAATCATTCCGCTATAGAGCACCGCTTCCAAGGCGGGCATCAGTACCTCTTTGGGAGGCATTGCGACCTTAACAATAGGTAACATTGGAAGACTACTAGACATTCATTTAGATCCGATCAATAAGTTTAATAGGGTGCACTTTCAAGGGACGGCTTGTTAACCACTTGATCATTCGAACCGCTCCCGGCACAAGATCAACTCTGAAGCCTCTTTTAGTCAACTCCGCCACCAATGTACTCTGTGCGCAGACATTGATGACCCAAGGCTCTGCCATAACAGCCTGGATCAAACTCGCCACCTGCGAGTCCTCCCCTTGCCACTCGGCCAAGGTTACGCGATTTGCTCCGCCTAAAAGAATCAACTCAGCGCATTCGCTTTTAATCCGTTTCCCATGTAAAGCAAACGGCGGAAGACCACGTTCTCGGTCGTGCGTATCCGAGCCAGGCCAGTCGCTCGTTACGTATTCAATATTTTCAGCACACTCGCTAGGGAGATAGATCGACCCTATTGAGTCTCGCTCGTCAAAACGGAAGCCATGCCGGTCGTAGATGCCTGGTTTCTGAGTCCAGAGCACCAATGCGGATAGACCATTATGCATAGCATGGTCCATCGCAGCCGACATCAATTCAACACTCAAGCCTGCCCCCCTCCACTCCTCATGTACGCAGACTAAGCCGATCAGTCCTACCGACTCACCGGTGGGTAGCTCAATTACCCTGATAATCAGAGCGGCTATGGCAGACTCCAGGTTGGAGGGGTCTCTGATTTCAAGGCAAGTCACTTCCCGATCATTTTCCAACCAGGGAAAATGAACCTGCAAGCTAACCCCACGGCCACGAGAGGAAAAGAAAACATCCCAGAATAGCGCTCGGGCAGCCTCAGAGGCCCCAGCACGCGCGATCACATCAGACATTATGAGTGCCCGACCTTTGAGTGACGATCGGCCACTCCACAAGCGTCGCCAGCCAGATAAACTTCACAGGCAGCACATTCGACACCATTCTCGCTCCCTCAAAAACTGCTTAGAGAATTCCCCTGACCATTCTCAACGTTTAAACATCAAGAGTGATAGCAAGCGGTATCCAATTTTGAACCAACACTCAGTGTAGCGGGTGAAAAAAACAGTCAAATTTACTGATCGGGTGCCATTTGATAGAAGTTTAAACAGGAGCCGACCAAACCTGCACAGGGACGGTGCCAGGCCAGCAAGCGTAAAGCGCGCCCGAAACAGAGCAAAATGCGATGATCTCGGCCTGTCGGATTGGATACGACGCGAACGAGCGAGTTCCGAAACCAAACCAAAAAGTCGCTCTCACCCTCACAATTGCTCAGTGACTTTAATGCCTGGCATTGCTCGCCCCTCTCTACAGTGCTTACGGCACTATTTTTCTCGGCTCGCAATCGACAGTTGGGCGCCCGCAAGTGAGCTTGACGCACGCAGCCTATTCCGCGAGTTAATCCCTGAGGTTTCGAAAAGATAACGGCCCAACACTACTACCAATCCTAACAGGAGGCCAAGTGCCAGGCCTGCAAGAATGATCAGTGTCTTTTTAGGCCGAATTGGCGCCAAAGGCTCCAGTGCTCGTTTATCCACCGTCACCAGCTTGAGCCGGCTTATGTCGATACTGAGTGCGGACAGGCGGGCCTCTTCGGCCCTGAGAGACTCCACACCACCTAGAAAAATATCTTCATTATCGCGCCGGCCCAATACTTCTGCCTCGCGGTTAGCCTGCAGCAGTTGAAGCTCTTTTGCGATCTGGGCAATTCGACCATCGGTAAAATCATCAGACTTACGCTGCGCCAACGCTGAGCGCTCAGCCTCGAGAGCTTCGACACCCATGAAGTACAACGGAATCTGCTGATTATTGATTTCAGTACGCATGGTCCCAGTCGAACTGGCTCGATCCGAGTCGCCAAGCGATGAGGGCGTAGTAGGCTTGCGTATCCCAAGTGACTTGGCAATGCCGATCGCCTCCGTAAGCTGTGCGATACGATCCCCACGCAACGCCTTTAGCTGCGCACGCAAAGCCTTGAGCTCATCCTGCAATTGCGCGCGGCGCAAATTATCAGTCTCTCGCAAAGCCGCAATCTTGGCCTCTTTTCCAATTTGGTAACTGGAACGAGCAGCCTCCAACTTGCCCTTGAGCTCACTCAAGCGATTTTTAACGATTACACGCAGATCGCCAGCAATTTGGTCTCGCTCAGTGGCGATGGCGTAATCAACAAAACCGTTGATAATCGCGACACCATCAACCCCCTGCGGGTATGTCATCTCGACGCCAATAAAGGAACTGAGAGCATCTACCTTTTTTGGATCAGTGAGAATAAGACGAATGGAGTTGCGATTAAACTCTTCGAAGCTTTGCTCCAACGTTCTGCCGGGGCGCTCAAACGCCTGAAAGAGCTTTGGATTGGAACGGAAAAACCCCAACCGGGTGTCGTAGGACTCCAGAGAAGCCCCCACCCTGATGAGTGCTGCACTAGGCGGCAGTTGATAAATTTCCGAGCGATTAAGCGCGTCGAGTTCGTTGATCGCAGCAGGTCGCAGCACGCTGCTGACCTCATACTCCGGAACCACTGAATAGGCATAAAAGCCAGCCAGCAACCCAAAAACAATGGACGCGCCTAAAATTAATTTCTTATGCAGCCAGGCAGCGCGCATGAGTTGCGCAAGATCAATTTCGTCGGACGGGGGTACCGGCGGAGCGCGGAAGCTACTACTCACAACAAAAACCTGCCTTCAAAGAGAAACTGCGGGCTCGTTATGCAGACAAGATTGTGTGTGTACTTTTATTTTAGTTGGATGACCGCTAAAAACTCAGCGTCTCTGCCAAATTTTTAGCGCACAAAATGCCCGTTATCGAGAACAGATTCCATTTTGCCATCTCCCAGCCATAATACAAGTCTTGAATTCCTATAGGAACTTTCCTAAAATTCGAAAGAAAAATCGCTTTAGCCCCTCTCCCAGACACAAACATGAAAAAAATTCTAAATCAGCCCCACGCCATTCAATAAAATGGACACGCACGCCCCCTCCCTTGATTCAGCATCCCGATCAAATGCGGCGTGAAAAGCTTTGTGGAAGATATTTATCTGACAGGCGGTAAAAGCTGCAGCCTACAAAGCCGGTGAACGAGCTAGTGACAATCCACTCTAAACCCGCTCTGCCCTCATCGCCCCACCTCTTCTACCGCGGATGAAGATAGCAATCAGCGGCCCAATCAACATCCCCAAAATCAAAGCCACCACCACAAACACCGCCACCGGCATCTGCGCAGTACTCCACCCCAGGAATGACAGCGCCACGCCCTGCTGGTTCTCCAGCACAAACGCCAGAACCACCAAAGCCGCAAGCACTGCAATCAACACCGCAACAACGCGCTTAACCCCACGCATACTCTTCTCCTTCCCCAAAAACACTCAGACGCCTTCTTCCTCTTCTTCGTTCACCCGATCGCGCAATTCCTTGCCCGGTTTGAAGTGGGGAACGAATTTGCCGTCAAGGCTGACGGATTGGCCGGTTTTTGGGTTGCGGCCTACGCGCGGTGCGCGGTAGTGCAGGGAGAAGCTGCCGAAGCCGCGGATTTCGATGCGATCTCCGGTGGCCAGGCATTGGGACATTTGCTCAAGCATGGTCTTGATAGCCAGCTCCACATCCTTGGATGAGAGCAGCCCTTGATGGGTGACAATTCGTTCGATCAACTCCGACTTCGTCATATTTTTCCCTTCTTTTTCAAGCAGCTAGGAAAAGCGCTCCGAAGGTTTTAGCATGAGTTGATGAATTTGAACAGCCCATGCGTCAACTTATGTGGGGCTGAATAAACACGCTCAGCGAGCGGTCAACCCCTTACTTACAGATCACCAACATGGTCCGCGTCACCGCGCCAGCAGGGTTCCAGCCGAACAGGTAGTCGCCCTCTTCGTCCTCCGCATCACTGGAGCGGGTAATGACCTTATAGCCCTGCATCTTGCACTCACGGGCGGCGCGTTTTTCGCATTTTTCCCACTTATTACCCAAGCCAGAGCAGTCGATCTCGATGCCGCTGACGCCACGCTTGGCGTGGGTCTTGGCGCTGGTAGAGGAGCAGCCTGCAAGCGCCAGCAAAGCGAATACTACGATAATTCTGTTCATTCAAACCCTTATTGAGTCAGCAACGCGAAATAGCCGTTTTTAAAACTATAGTCAGTTCTGACATTGGGCTGAACACCTTCGTTCGGTGCAGTTGCTTCATCAAATTTCAGGCACAAAAAAGGGCGACCGAGGTCGCCCTTTTTCTACAGCTTTACAGAACTTAGTTCTGCTTAGCCATTGCCTGGCGCAGCAGTGCCGCCATGGTGGTGTCAGCAGCAGCTTCCGGAGCAGCTTCTTTCAGGCTCTGGATAGCTTCTTTCTCTTCCACTTCGTCCTTCGACTTGATGGAGAGCTGAATCACGCGGCTCTTGCGGTCAACGCTGATGATCTTGGCTTCTACTTCCTGGCCTTCTTTCAGAACGTTGCGCGCGTCTTCAACGCGGTCACGGCTGATTTCGGAGGCTTTCAGAGTCGCTTCGATATCGTCGGCCAGAACGATGATGGCGCCTTTGGCGTCAACTTCTTTCACAGTGCCTTTAACGATGGCGCCTTTGTCGTTCTCTTGAACGTACTCGGAGAACGGATCGCTTTCCAGTTGCTTAATACCCAGGGAGATGCGCTCGCGCTCTGGGTCAACCGACAGGATAACGGTGTCCAGCTCGTCGCCCTTCTTGAAACGACGAACAGCTTCTTCGCCAACTTCGTTCCAGGAGATGTCGGACAGGTGAACCAGGCCGTCGATGCCGCCGTCCAGACCAATGAAGATACCGAAATCGGTGATCGACTTGATGGTGCCGGAGATTTTATCGCCCTTGTTGAACTGGCCAGAGAAATCTTCCCATGGGTTAGATTTGCACTGCTTGATGCCCAGGGAGATACGACGACGCTCTTCGTCGATGTCCAGAACCATAACTTCCACTTCGTCGCCGACTTGTACGACTTTCGAAGGGTGGATGTTCTTGTTGGTCCAGTCCATTTCGGAAACGTGTACCAGGCCTTCCACGCCTTCTTCCAGCTCTGCGAAGCAGCCGTAGTCGGTCAGGTTGGTAACACGCGCGGTTACGCGAGTGCTTTCTGGGTAACGAGCCTTGATAGCAACCCATGGATCTTCGCCCAGCTGCTTCAAGCCCAGGGAAACGCGGTTACGCTCACGATCGTACTTCAGAACCTTGACATCGATCTCGTCGCCAACGTTGACGATTTCGGAAGGATGCTTGATACGCTTCCAAGCCATGTCGGTAATGTGCAGCAGGCCATCGACGCCACCCAGATCGACGAATGCGCCGTAATCGGTGAGGTTCTTGACGATACCTTTGACTTGTTGGCCTTCCTGCAGGGATTCCAGCAGAGCTTCACGCTCGGCGGAGTTCTCTGCTTCCAGCACGCTGCGACGGGAAACGACAACGTTGTTGCGCTTCTGGTCGAGCTTGATGACTTTGAATTCGAGTTCTTTGCCTTCCAGGTGCGTGGTGTCGCGCACTGGACGAACGTCGACCAAAGAACCTGGCAGGAACGCACGGATGCCGTTAACGTCGACAGTGAAGCCGCCTTTAACCTTACCGTTGATAACGCCCTTGACCACTTCTTCAGCTGCGAAGGCTGCTTCGAGAACAATCCAGCATTCAGCGCGCTTGGCTTTTTCACGGGACAGCTTGGTTTCACCGAAACCGTCTTCAACCGAGTCCAGAGCAACGTGAACTTCGTCACCGACATTGATAGTCAGGTCACCAGCATCGTTGTAGAACTGTTCCAGCGGGATCAGAGCTTCAGACTTCAGACCAGCGTGAACGGTTACCCAGCGAGCTTGGTAATCGATATCAACGATAACACCGGTGATGATGGAGCCTGCCTGAAGGTTCAGGGTTTTTAGGCTTTCTTCAAAGAGTTCCGCAAAGCTTTCGCTCATTTTAATTCCTGTTGATAAGGGCGAAGAATACGCCCATCTCCACACCCCAGACGGTGTGGGTCAGTTTCAGTTAAAAGAAGCCACCGCAGGACTATGACTGGTCCCCTGCGGCCTTCTTGATCACCCGGCGATATCGCGAATGGCGATTTCACTCATGATGCGTTCCAGCACCTGCTCGATGGACAGCTCCGTGGAATCCAGCTGTATGGCGTCAGCCGCCGGTTTGAGCGGGGCTACCGCACGCTGGGTATCACGCTCATCGCGTGCACGGATCTCATCTAGCAGACTCGACAGACTAACACCATCGACTTTGCCCTTCAACTGCAAGTAACGGCGGCGTGCCCGCTCCTCGGCGCTGGCGGTCAGGAAAATCTTCAGCGGCGCCTCGGGAAACACCACCGTGCCCATGTCGCGGCCATCGGCCACCAGGCCCGGCGCCTCCTGGAATGCGCGCTGGCGCTGCAGCAGCGCCTCGCGCACGGCGGGCAGCGCAGCCACTTGGGAGGCGCCCGCGCCGATACTCTCGGTGCGAATCACATCGCTGACTTCATCACCTTCCAGAATGATGCGCTGCAACTGACCCTCGGTCGCCGCAATGAACTGCACATCCAGATGGGCGGCAAGCTTCGTCAGCAATTCTTCGTTGGTCAGGTCAACACCATGGTTGTGCGCAGCAAACGCCAGCAGGCGGTACAGCGCGCCAGAATCCAGCAGGCACCAACCCAGGCGCTTGGCCAGAATGCCAGCGATTGTGCCTTTGCCCGAGCCACTAGGCCCGTCGATGGTAATCACCGGTGCTTTGATATTCACAATTGAGCCTCTTGGGCAACACGGATGCCGACTTGGGCACACAGTGTCAGAAAGTTCGGAAAAGACGTAGCAACATTGGCGCAGTCAAGGATACGAATAGGCGCCATCGCCCGCAGGGAAGCCACACTGAACGCCATGGCAATCCGGTGATCGCCATGGGCATGCACTTCACCGCCGCCCATCGGGCCACCGTCAATGATAATCCCATCAGGCGTGGGTTCACACTTCACGCCCAGGGCCAACAGACCGTCGGCCATCACCTGGATACGATCGGACTCCTTGAGCCGCAACTCCTCGGCACCGCGCAAAACGGTGCGACCTTGAGCGCAGGCTGCGGCAATAAACAGCACAGGGAACTCATCAATCGCCAACGACACCAGGGCCTCTGGAATTTCGATGCCCTTGAGCGCGGCGGCACGCACACGTAAATCCGCAACCGGCTCGCCGCCCACCTCGCGCTGATTTTCGAGGGCGATATCAGCCCCCATCAGCCGCAGGATATCGATTACCCCGGTGCGGGTCGGGTTGATACCGACATGCTCCAGCAGCAGCTCGGAGCCCTCGGCAATCGAGGCCGCCACCAGGAAAAACGCCGAAGACGAAATATCCCCCGGCACTTCAATACGCGTAGCGGTCAACCCATGCCCCGACGCCAGCGACGCCGTCGCGCCCTGCACCGCCACCGGGTAACCAAAGCCGCGCAGCATGCGCTCGGTATGGTCGCGGGTCGGTGCTGGCTCGGTCACCGAGGTTTTACCCTCAGCGTACAACCCCGCCAACAACAGGCAGGATTTCACCTGGGCACTGGCCATGGGCAGTACATAGTTCAAGCCTTTGAGCGACTGCCCACCACGAATGCTCAGTGGCGGACGCCCGTCCGGCCCCGTCTCGATGATTGCGCCCATTTCCCGCAGCGGCTTGGCTACGCGGTTCATCGGGCGCTTGGACAGCGAGGCATCGCCGGTCAGCACGCTGTCGAAGCGCTGCGCCGCCAATACACCGGCCAACAGGCGCATCGATGTGCCGGAATTACCCACATAGATCGGCCCCGGCGCAGCCTTCAGGCCATGCAGGCCGACACCGTGAATGGTCACGCGCCCATGGTGCGGGCCCTCGATCACCACGCCCATGTCGCGAAAGGCCTGCAAGGTCGCCAGGGCATCTTCACCCTCAAGGAAGCCCTCCACCTCGGTCACACCTTCGGCCAACGACCCCAGCATGATCGAGCGATGAGAGATCGACTTGTCACCCGGCACGCGGATGCGCCCGCTCAAGCGGCCACCCGGGCTGGCGATGAAGGTCAAGTCATCGGTGCTCACTGCGGTTTCCATGTAGGCCCGGCGCGCGAGGATCTTGCTGAAATGTTCACGCGCCACCCGTGCACGGGTGAACACGCCCAGCAGTTGATGGCCGTCTCCCGCATCCACCGCATCGCGCAAGGCGTCGAGGTCACTGCGGAAGGTGTCCAGAGTGCGCAACACCGCTTCGCGATTGGCGAGGAAGATGTCGTGCCACATCACCGGATCGCTGCCGGCAATCCGCGTGAAATCGCGGAAGCCGCCGGCGGCGTAGCGGAAAATCTCGAGGTTCTCGTTGCGCTTGGCCAAAGAATCCACCAAGCCAAATGCCAGCAGATGCGGCAAGTGACTGGTCGCTGCCAACACTTCGTCGTGACGCTCGACCTGCATATGCTCTACATCCGCGCCCAGCTCGCGCCAGAGACGATCCACAACTGCCAACGCCGTGGGATCGGTTTGCGCAAGCGGCGTCAGGATGACCTTATGCCGACGGAACAGCTGCGCATTGGATGCCTCCACCCCGCTCTGCTCGGACCCCGCGATTGGATGGCCCGGCACAAAGCGCGGCGGCATCCCACCAAACGCCAATCGTGCCGCACGCACCACGTTGCCTTTGGCGCTGCCCACATCGGTAAGAATCGCTTGCCCGAGGTCCATACCAGCCAGTACTGCCAGCAATTTCTCCATGGCAAGGATCGGCACGGCGAGCTGGATCACATCCGCGCCCTGGCACGCAACGGCCAGGTCCGCTTCACAGCGGTCCACCACGCCCAACTCCACCGCCAACGTGCGCGACTGCGGGTCGAGGTCCACGCCCACCACTTCGCCACACAGCCCGCTTTCACGCAGGCCCTTGGCGAAGGAGCCACCGATCAACCCCAGGCCGACCACCACCAGGCGACCGATCATAGGCACAGCAGGTTGCAATGCAGTGACATCAACCACGGGCCAGAACCTTGGCCAACGCCTCAAGGAAGCGGCTGTTCTCAGCCGGCAAACCGATGGTGATACGCAGATGGTTCGGCATGCCGTAGTTGGCCACCGGGCGCACGATCACGCCCTCGCGCAGCAAGCCCTGGAACACCGGCGCAGCCACCTGGCCGAGGTCGACGCAGATGAAGTTGCCCTTGGACGGAATCCAGCCCAGGCCCAGCTCACGAAAACCTTCCTGCAATTGCAGCATGCCGCTTTCGTTGAGACGACGGCCTTCTTCCAGGTATTCGGCATCCTTCACCGCCGCACAGGCGGCCGCCAGGGCCAGGCTGTTGACGTTGAACGGTTGGCGCACGCGATTCAGCACATCGGCGACCACGGGGGTGGACAAGCCATAACCAACCCGCAACGACGCCAGGCCATAAGCCTTGGAGAACGTACGCGACACCAGCAGGTTCGGGTAGGCCGCGAGGAAATCCAGGCCGTCGGGCAGCTCGCTGCCTTCGGCGTACTCGATGTAGGCTTCGTCCAGCACGACCAGCACATGCCCCGGCACGTCCTGCAGGAATTCGTTCAGTGCCTGCTCGTCAAACCAGGTGCCGGTCGGGTTGTTCGGGTTGGCGATAAACACCACGCGAGTCTGGGCATCGATGGCCGCCAGCATCGCCGGCAAGTCATGGCCCCAGTCCTTGGCAGGAATCACGCGAGCATCCGCCCCCACCGCCTGAGTCACGATCGGGTAGACCGCAAACGCGTGCTCGCTGAACACCGCATTCAAGCCTGGCGCCAGGTAAGCACGGGCGACCAGCTCAAGGATGTCGTTGGAGCCATTGCCTAGGGTCACCTGGTTGAGCTCGACCCGGCACTTGTCCGCCAGCAAAGACTTGAGCGCAAAACCGTTGCCATCGGGATAACGGGTCAGTTCGGCCAGCTCTTCACGAATCGCCGCCAACACTTTTGGGCTCGGGCCCAGCGGGTTTTCGTTACTCGCCAGCTTGACGATTTTGGACGGGTCCAGATTCAACTCGCGGGCCAGTTCGTCCACAGGCTTGCCTGGAACGTAAGGCGAGAGTTGTTGCACGCCCGGCTGCGCCAGGGCGAGGAAGTTGCCACTCATGTCAAAGCCTCACAAAACCGCTTTCGGGTAAGAGCCCAGCACCTTGAGTGCCACGGCTTCCTGACTGATTTTCTCCAGCACGCCCTTGACCAGAGGGTCGCGGTGATGGCCCATGAAGTCGATAAAGAATACGTAGGTCCACTTACCGCTGCGCGAAGGACGAGTCTCGATGCGCGTCAGGTCAATCCCGTTGTCGTGGAATGGCACCAGCAGCTCATGCAGCGCGCCGGGCTTGTTGCTCATGGAGACGATGATCGAGGTCTTGTCGTCGCCGGTCGGCGGCACTTCCTGGCTGCCGATCATCAAAAAGCGCGTGGAGTTATCCGGGCGATCTTCGATCTTTTCGGCCAGGCGCGTCAGGCCGTACAGGCCGGCAGCCATATCGCCGGCAATCGCCGCCGAGTTCCACTCACCCTTGACCCGCTTGGCCGCCTCGGCGTTGCTGGACACCGCAACGCGCTCTACATTCGGGTAATGGGCGTCCAACCACTTGCGGCACTGGGCCAGGGACTGGGCGTGGGAATAGATACGGCTGATGCTGTCAGTCTTGGTGTTTTCACCCACCAGCAGGTGGTGGTGGATACGCAGCTCCACCTCACCGCAGATGACCATGTCGTGCTCAAGGAAGCTGTCCAGCGTGTGGTTGACCGCGCCTTCGGTGGAGTTTTCCACCGGCACCACGCCAAAATTCACCGCACCGGCCGCGACTTCACGGAAGACTTCGTCGATGGCCGCCATCGGCTTGCTGATCACCGCATGGCCGAAGTGCTTCATGGCTGCCGCCTGGGTGAAGGTGCCTTCAGGGCCGAGGTAAGCCACTTTCAGCGGCTGCTCCAGCGCCAGGCACGAGGACATGATTTCACGGAACAACCGCGCCATCTCTTCGTTGCCCAACGGGCCCTTGTTGCGTTCCATCACACGCTTGAGCACCTGGGCTTCACGCTCGGGCCGGTAGAACACCGGCACTTCGCCTTCCGCCAGGGACGCCATTTTCACCCGGGCCACTTCCTGGGCGCAGCGCGCGCGCTCACTGATCAGTTCCAGGACCTTTTCGTCCAGACTGTCAATGCGTACGCGCAGGGCCTTGAGTTCTTGCTCAGACATTAGCCGTGTTCCTTCTCGAACTCTGCCATGTAGGCAACCAGCGCATTGATGGCGTGGATGTCAACGGCGTTATAAATGGAGGCGCGCATGCCACCCACCGAGCGGTGGCCCTTGAGGTTCAGCAGGCCGCGCGCGTCGGCGCCGGCAAGGAACGGCTTGTCCAGGCGGTCGTCGGCCAGGCGGAACGGCACGTTCATCCACGAGCGGTCGCTGAGGTTGATCGGGTTGCTGTACAGGCCGCTGGCGTCGATAAAGTCGTACAGGACGCGCTTCTTCTCTTCGTTGAGCTTGCCCATGGCCGCCACGCCGCCCTGCTCCTTGAGCCATTCGAACACCAGGCCCGACAGGTACCAGGCAAACGCCGGCGGGGTGTTGTACATCGAGCCGTTATCGGCCGCGACCTTGTAGTTGAGCATGGTCGGGCACACCGAGCGGGCGCGACCCAGCAGGTCTTCGCGGATGATATTGACCAGGATGCCGCTCGGGCCGATGTTCTTCTGCGCGCCGGCGTAGATCATGCCGTACTTGGACACGTCGATCGGGCGCGAGAGGATGTCCGAAGACATGTCGCACACCAGCGGAACGTCACCGACTTGCGGCACCCAATCAAATTCCAGGCCGCCGATGGTTTCGTTCGCGACGTAGTGAACGTAGGCCGCGTCCTTGGTCAGCTTCCACTCGTTCTGACCGGGAATGGCGAAGTAGTCGTAGGGCTTGGCGGTGCCCGCCACGTTCACATGGCCGTAGCGCGAGGCCTCCTCTATGGCCTTCTGCCCCCAGATACCGGTGTCGATATAGTCGGCAGTGCCGCCTTCGGGCAGCAGGTTCAGCGGTAACTGGGCGAACTGCTGGCTCGCACCACCCTGCAAGAACAGCACTTTGTAATTGGATGGGATGTCCAGCAGGTCGCGCAGGTCCTGCTCGGCCTTGTTGGCGATAGACACGAACTCATCGCTGCGATGGCTCATTTCCATCACGGAGAGGCCTTTTCCATGCCAGTCGAGGAGTTCACCCTGCGCACGCTGCAGGACTGCTTCAGGAAGCGCCGCGGGACCGGCACAGAAGTTATAGGCTCTCTTGCTCACATCCAATCTCACTCTGATCTGGTGGGGCTGCAATCATGTCAGCAACGCCCTCGTTCTGGAGCGGACATCTGTGGGAGCTGGCTTGCCTGCGATAGCAGCGCCGCGGTATCACTGAATGACCGAGGCGCCTGTATCGCAGGCAAGCCAGCTCCCACATGGACCGCGTCCAGGCAAAGGGCGCTGTATTTCATACGGGACAAACAACAAGGGGGCGAATCTTCATCCGCCCCCTGTGTGTCCGCTTACTCCTGCGGTTCTTCTTCGTCTGCGGCAGCGTCGAGGGTTGGCTCGTCAACGTTGTCATCGCCAGCTGCGATCACCTCGCCTTCAAATTCCTCACCTTCGAGCTCTTCACCTTCGACTTCCGAAGGCTCCTGCACACGCTCCAGGCCGACCAGTTTTTCGTCCTTGGCCAGCTTGATCAGGGTCACGCCCTGGGTATTACGGCCCAGGCTCGACACTTCCGCCACACGGGTACGCACCAGGGTGCCCTGGTCGGAAATCAGCATGATCTCCTCGCCATCGAGCACCTGCACCGCGCCGACCAGACGGCCGTTGCGGTCGTTGCTGACCATGGCGATCACGCCCTGGCCGCCACGCTTGTACTCCGGGAACTCACTGATGGCGGTACGCTTGCCATAACCACGCTCGGAAGCGGTGAGGATCTGGCTGCCTTCTTCCGGGATCAGCATCGAAATCAGCTTCTGCCCTTCCGGCAGGCGCATGCCGCGTACACCCCGGGCGGTACGGCCCATGGCACGCACGTCGGATTCCTTGAAACGTGTGACCTTGCCGCCGTCGGAGAACAGCATGACTTCGCGCTCGCCATCAGTGATGGCTGCGGAAATCAGCACGTCGCCTTCATCCAGCTCCAGGGCGATCAGGCCCACGCTGCGTTGACGGCTGAAGGATTCCAACGGGGTCTTCTTCACGGTGCCTTTGGCGGTGGCCATGAAGATGAAGTGGCCTTCGGTGTATTCCTCGACCGGCAGCATGGTGGTGATGTATTCATCACTGTCCAGGGGCAGCAGGTTGACCAACGGACGGCCACGGGCAGCGCGGGAGGCTTCCGGGATCTCGTAGGTCTTGAGCCAGTACACCTTGCCCTTGCTGGAGAACAGCAGCAGCGTGGTGTGGCTGTTGGCGACCAGCAGGTGAGCGATGTAGTCCTCATCCTTCACGCCGGTAGCCGATTTACCCTTACCACCACGACGCTGGGCCTGGTAGGCCGCCAACGGCTGGGTCTTGGCATAGCCGCCGTGGGAGATGGTCACCACGCGCTCTTCTTCCGGGATCATGTCACCCAGGGTCAGGTCCAAGCGCGCATCGAGGATTTCGGTGCGGCGCACGTCGCCGTATTCGGCGCGGATCACTTCCAGTTCTTCGCGGATCACTTCCATCAGGCGCACGGCGCTGCTGAGGATGCGGATCAACTCGCCGATCTGGTTGAGGATCTCCTGATACTCGGCCAGCAGCTTCTCGTGCTCCAGGCCAGTCAGGCGGTGCAGGCGCAGTTCCAGGATGGCCTGGGCCTGCTCTGGCGACAGGAAGTACTTGCCTTCACGCAGACCGTATTGCGGGTCCAGGGTCTCGGGGCGGCACGAGTCGGCGCCAGCGCGCTCAACCATCGCGACCACGGCGCTGGATTCCCAAGGCGTGCTGATCAGCGCTTCCTTGGCTTCCGACGGGGTTGGCGAGGCCTTGATCAGGGCGATCACCGGATCGATGTTCGACAACGCAACCGCCTGGCCTTCCAGGATATGGCCGCGCTCGCGGGCCTTGCGCAGTTCGAACACGGTACGGCGGGTCACTACTTCGCGACGGTGACGCACGAAGGCTTCCAGCAGGTCCTTGAGGTTCAGGATGCGCGGGCGGCCGTCGATCAGGGCAACCACGTTGATACCAAACACGCTTTGCAGCTGGGTCTGGGCGTAGAGGTTGTTAAGGATCACCTCGGGCACTTCGCCGCGGCGCAGCTCGATGACCACGCGCATACCGTCCTTGTCGGACTCGTCGCGCAGCTCGGTGATGCCTTCCAGCTTCTTCTCTTTAACCAGCTCGGCGATCTTCTCGATCAGGCGTGCCTTGTTCAGCTGGTAAGGGAGTTCGGTGATGACGATCTGCTGGCGGCCACCGACCTTGTCGATGTCTTCGATCATCGAGCGGGCACGCATGTAAATGCGCCCGCGGCCAGTGCGGTAGGCTTCGATGATGCCGGCGCGACCGTTGATGATCGCGGCGGTCGGGAAGTCCGGGCCGGGGATGTATTGCATCAGCTCATCGACGGTCAGCTCAGGGTTGTCGATAAGGGCCAGGCAACCGTCGATGACTTCACCGAGGTTGTGCGGCGGGATGTTGGTGGCCATGCCCACGGCGATACCGCTGGAACCGTTGACCAGCAGGTTGGGAATCTTGGTGGGCATGACAGCCGGGATCATTTCGGTGCCGTCGTAGTTCGGCACCCAGTCCACGGTTTCTTTATGCAGGTCGGCCAGCAGCTCGTGCGCCAGCTTGGTCATGCGCACTTCGGTGTATCGCATGGCTGCGGCGTTGTCGCCGTCCACCGAACCGAAGTTGCCCTGGCCGTCTACCAGCAGGTAGCGCAAGGAAAACGGCTGCGCCATCCGAACGATGGTGTCGTACACCGCAGTGTCGCCGTGAGGGTGATACTTACCGATCACGTCACCGACAACACGGGCAGATTTCTTGTACGGCTTGTTCCAGTCGTTACCCAGCTCGCTCATCGCGAACAGCACACGCCGGTGCACGGGCTTCAAGCCATCGCGCGCATCAGGCAGTGCCCGACCGACAATTACGCTCATCGCGTAGTCGAGGTAGGACTGTTTCAGCTCGTCTTCGATATTGACCGGGAGGATTTCTTTGGCCAGTTCGCCCATGAGAAGCCTGATTCCTTTTTCGGGTGAAACCTCGTCACATCCATTCGGGACGAACGAAGCTCGCCGCTGCCGGCACGGTGCCTGACAACGACTTACGACAAATCAACGAGTTATGACACGGATCTGCACGTTATAGGCAACCCCTCGGGGCAGCCCTGGAAACCGCCGGATGTTATCACAATCGCCGCCACGCACCTATCCCCCTGATGCGCATGGAGGCTAGTAATTTGACGGATGACAGGCTTGAAGGGGACGAGAGGGGCTCAGAGGCGCGATGGTGCTTTTTTGCGAGGGTGGAATGCAGACGTTTTGTTGACTGCAAGGGCCGATCGCAGGCAAGCCAGCTCCCACCTTTGATTTGTGAATACAGTTAAAGGTGGGAGCTGGCTTGCCTGCGATGGCGCCCCCACAGGCACCCACACACTCAATGCAGCCGCTTACGACACATCAACTTGGCCAGTTTTGCGGTGTCTGGCCGCTCGACAATGCCTTTTTCGGTGACGATCACGTCAATCAGGTCCGCAGGCGTCACATCAAATACAGGGTTAAGCGCCGCGATATCCAACCGCTGCCCATCAACCTCAAGCAACTCACCCATATCGCGCTGCTCCAGCGCAACATCCTCCCCCGTAGCCATCATCAAATCGAGGGTCGAACTTGACGCCACCACCATAAAGCGCACGCCATGGTGCATGGCACAGACGGCCAGTTGATAAGTGCCGATCTTGCTGACCACATCGCCATTGGCCGCAACACAGTCAGCACCCACCACCACCCAGGTCACGCCTTTGGTCTTGAGGATATGCGCCCCCGCGGAGTCGGCATTCACCGCCACCGGGATGCCCTGGCCCGCCAACTCCCACGCCGTCAGACGCGAGCCTTGCAGCCATGGGCGGGTTTCATTGACATAGACCTGCTCGACCAACCCTTCCAGATACGCCGCGTGAATCACCCCGAGGGCTGTGCCAACGCCGCCGGAAGCCAACGCGCCGGCATTGCCATGGGTAAGGATCGCCTGGGCATTGCCCTGATGCTTGCGAATCCGCTCCATACCCAACTGGGCCATGACCACATTGGCTTCCCGATCACTCTCATGGATCGCGACGGCTTCGGCCTCCAGCACCACCAGCGGGTCGGCGTCCTGCTTGAGGCGATCCAGGCGGTCGCGCATGCGCTGCAAGGCCCAGAACAAATTCGATGCGGTCGGCCGGGTATGGGCCAGCAAGGCGTAGTCTTCTTCCCACGCGGCCTGCCAGTCACCGCCCTCGGCGATGCGCTCGCGGGCGGCGAGCACCAAGCCATAGGCAGCGCAGATGCCGATGGCCGGTGCGCCCCGCACCACCATGGTGCGAATGGCGTCAGCCACCGCTTCAACGGTACCGCAGGCCACCCAGTGCTCCCGGGACGGCAAAACACGCTGGTCGAGCAGGTGCAGCGCGCCATCACGCCATTCGATGGCCTTCACGTTCTCTGCAGCCAACAGTCGGTCGCGCATCCCTTACCCCGCACTCATGAACAAAAGCCGCCGATTATAGCGATCCGCCAGCCGGGACGCTCGGGTATACTTCGCCCTTCTTTTATAGCTGCCTGGGAAGAAGCCTGCGATGACCTCCACTGCCGCCCCGCTCGACTTGTTGCTGCTGCCGACCTGGCTGGTACCCGTCGAGCCCGCTGGGGTGGTGCTCAAGGAGCACGGCCTGGGTATCCGCGATGGCTGCATTGCCTTTATCGGGCCACGGGACGCGGCGTTGAAGCTGGCAGCGCAAGAGGTGCGCGAACTGCCCGGCATGCTGCTCAGCCCCGGCCTGGTCAATGCACACGGCCATGCAGCCATGACCCTGTTCCGCGGCCTGGCCGACGATTTGCCACTGATGACCTGGCTGGAAAAGCACATCTGGCCCGCCGAAGCCAAGTGGGTCGATGAAGCGTTCGTGCGTGACGGCACCAATCTGGCCATTGCCGAGCAGATCAAGGGCGGCATCACCTGCTTCTCGGACATGTATTTCTACCCCAAGGTCGCCAGTGATTGCGTGCACAACAGCGGTATGCGTGCACAGATCGCACTGCCGATCCTCGACTTCCCGATCCCCGGCGCCAGCAGTGCCGACGAGGCGATTCGCCAGGGTATCGAGCTGTTCGGCGACCTCAAGCACCACCCGCGCATCAAAATCACCTTCGGCCCCCACGCGCCCTACACCGTGTGCGATGCCAACCTGGAAAAGATCCGGGTGATCGCCGAAGAGCTGGACGCCGTGATCCATATGCACGTTCACGAAACTGCCTTTGAAGTGCAGCAAGCCGTCGAGCAGACCGGCGAGCGGCCATTGGCGCGCCTGGCTCGCCTTGGCCTGCTGGGCCCGCGCTTTCAGGCCGTGCACATGACCCAAATCAGCGAAGACGACCTGGCTTTACTGGTAGAAAGCAACACCAGCGTCATTCACTGCCCGGAATCGAACCTGAAACTGGCCAGCGGCTTTTGCCCGGTGGAGCGCTTGTGGCAGGCTGGCGTCAACGTGGCCATCGGCACCGACGGCGCTGCCAGCAACAATGACCTGGATTTGCTCGGCGAAACCCGCACGGCGGCGATGCTGGCCAAGGCCGTGGCCGGCTCGGCCACTGCGCTGGATGCCCACCGCGCCTTGCGCATGGCCACACTCAACGGCGCCAGGGCGATGGGCCTGGACAGCCAGATTGGCTCCCTGGAAGTCGGCAAGGCGGCAGACATCGTCGCTTTTGATCTTTCCGGGCTGGCGCAACAACCGATCTACGATCCGGTCTCACAGCTTATATATGCCACCGGGCGCGATTGCGTGAAACACCTTTGGGTTGCCGGCAAGCCATTGCTCGACGACCGGCAATTGACCCGCATGGATGAACAACAGTTGACCGCCACGGCCATTGCCTGGGGCCAACGCATCAGCGGGCACAGCGAATAACGACGTGGCTGAAGCCTTGGGTTCAGCCGCGACACACCGACTTATCAGATTCAGAGGATTCACCATGAGCAACGTCGATCACGCCGAAATCGCCAAGTTTGAAGCCCTGGCTCACCGCTGGTGGGACCGCGAGAGCGAATTCAAACCCCTGCACGATATCAACCCACTGCGGGTCAACTGGATTGACGAGCGCGTCAACCTGGCCGGCAAGAAGGTGCTGGACGTCGGTTGCGGCGGCGGCATCCTCAGCGAAGCCATGGCCCAGCGCGGCGCCACCGTCATGGGCATCGACATGGGCGAAGCGCCGCTGGCCGTGGCGCAGTTGCACCAGCTCGAATCCGGGGTGAGCGTGGAGTACCGCCAGATCACCGCCGAAGCCCTGGCCGAGGAAATGCCCGAGCAGTTCGACGTGGTCACCTGCCTGGAAATGCTCGAACACGTGCCGGACCCGTCCTCGGTGATCCGCGCCTGTTTCCGTATGGTCAAGCCCGGCGGCCAGGTGTTCTTCTCCACCATCAACCGCAACCCCAAGGCTTACCTGTTCGCGATCATTGGCGCCGAATACATCATGAAGCTGCTGCCGCGTGGCACCCATGATTTCAAGAAATTCATCCGCCCTTCCGAGCTGGGTGCGTGGAGCCGCCAGGCCGGGCTGACCGTCAAGGACATCATCGGCCTGACCTACAACCCGCTGACCAAGCACTACAAGCTGGCCAACGACGTTGACGTCAACTACATGATCCAGACCCTGCGCGAGGAGTAAGCCTGTGAAGTTGCGAGCGGTTCTCTTCGACATGGACGGTACCCTGCTGGATACCGCGCCGGACTTTATCGCCATCTGCCAAGCCATGCGCGCCGACCGAGGCCTGGCGCCGATCAACCCGCAGCACATCCGCGATGAAATCTCCGGCGGTGCCCGAGCGATGGTTGCCGTGACCTTCTCGATGGATCCTGAATCCCCAGGCTTTGAAGAGCTGCGCCAGGAATTCCTGGAGCGCTACCTCAAGGACTGCGCGGTGCATAGCAAACTGTTCGACGGCATGGCCGAACTGCTGGAAGACATCGAGAAAGCCAAGCTGATCTGGGGCGTGGTCACCAACAAGCCGGTTCGCTTTGCCGAACCGATCATGCAGCGCCTGGGCCTGGCCGAACGCTCGGCCGTGCTGATCTGCCCGGACCATGTGAAAAACAGCAAGCCGGACCCGGAGCCGATGATCCTGGCGTGCAAAATGCTCGACCTGGACCCGGCCAGCGTGCTGTTCGTGGGCGATGACCTGCGCGACATCGAATCCGGCCGCGACGCGGGTACGCGCACGGCGGCGGTCACCTATGGCTATATCCACCCGGATGACAACCCCCGCCACTGGGGCGCGGATGTGGTGGTGGATCACCCGCTGGAATTGCGCAAGGTGCTGGATAACGCGCTGTGCAGTTGCTGATTGTTCGAAGATCTCAACAACGCTGAGATCAATGTGGGAGCTGGCTTGCCTGCGATAGCGGCCTGCCAGCCAGCACATCTGGCGGCAGTTAGTCCGCCATCGCAGGCAAGCCAGCTCCCACAGGAAATGGATTCCACTTCAAGTGGTGTATCACCTTGAATTTTGTCGAGGCTATTTATGTTTGATTACTCTGCACCGCCAGAACTGCTCAAAGGCCGAACCATCCTGGTAACCGGCGCCGGTCGCGGGATTGGCGCGGCAGCGGCGAAGACCTATGCCGCCCATGGCGCCACCGTGCTGTTGCTGGGCAAGACCGAAGCCAACCTGGCCCAGGTGTATGACGAGATCGAAGCCGCGGGCCACCCACAGCCGGTGGTAATCCCGTTCAACCTGGAGACCGCCCTGCCCCATCAATACGATGAGCTGGCAGCGATGATCGAAAAGGCATTCGGCCACCTCGACGGCCTGTTGCACAACGCCTCGATCATCGGCCCACGCACGCCCATCGAGCAGTTGTCCGGCGAGAATTTCATGCGGGTGATGCACGTCAACGTCAACGCGATGTTCATGCTGACCAGCACTTTGCTGCCGCTGCTCAAACTGTCCCAGGACGCGTCGGTGTTGTTCACCTCCAGCAGTGTCGGGCGCAAGGGCCGTGCTTATTGGGGTGCCTATGGCGTGTCCAAGTTCGCCACCGAGGGGCTGATGCAAACCCTGGCCGATGAGCTGGAAGATGTGGCCGCAGTGCGCGCCAACAGCATCAAC
This sequence comes from Pseudomonas sp. PA-7-1E, assembly GCF_021605325.1. Lineage (NCBI taxonomy): Bacteria > Pseudomonadati > Pseudomonadota > Gammaproteobacteria > Pseudomonadales > Pseudomonadaceae > Pseudomonas > Pseudomonas sp. PA-7-1E. The sequence continues at coordinate 28,122 of NZ_WKFA01000022.1, read as the reverse complement.
CCGGGCGGCACCCGCACCAGCATGCGCGCCCAGGCGTACCCAGGGGAAAACCCGATGGAAAGGCCGGCGCCGGAAGAGATCATGCCGGTGTACCTGTACCTGATGGGACCCGACAGTGCCGGCATCAATGGCCAGGCCTTCGATGCGCAATAAGCCCTGACACACCGCAAAACAAAGGTGGGAGCTGGCTTGCCTGCGATAGCGGTGGTGAATATTCCATCGCCATCGCAGGCAAGCCAGCTCCCACATTGCGTTGTGGTGTAGTTAAAAACTCAGTTTTTGACCACTTCCTCAAGGGTGAAGCGCCCCAACGGGTTCTGCAGGAAGTTGCTTATGTTCTTGCGTGAGATGTTGATGTACGGGCTGTAGTACAGGTCAATCCAGTTCACATCCTGCTTGGCCAGTTTCTGCAACTCCACATACATTTGCTCACGCTTGGCCGGGTCTGCCTCGATCCGCGCGGCCGCCACCAATGCCTTGACCTGGTCGTTCTTGTAGCGGGTCATGTAGTTCTGGTTGGTGTCGTGGCCCAGTACGAAGGTGGTTTTCTGGTCGGGGTCGAGGATGTCGTTGGTCCAGTACATCACCGAAATATCGTATTCACCGTCCACCAGCATCTGCCAGCTTTGGGTGGGGTCGACTTTCTGCAGGTTGGCGGTCACGCCGACCTTGGCTAGCTGGTCCTTGATGATCACCGCGATCTGCTCGTCGGCCTCGTTGCCGGCGTTGACCACGTAGTTGAGCTTCAAATCCTGGGCACCCGCAGCGGCCAGCAGCTTCTTGGCTTCGGCCGGGTCGTACGGGCGTTGCAGGTTGTTGGCGTAGTGGTACAGCGAGCCCTTTGGAATGTAGGAATAAGCCACGGTGCCTTGACCGTAAGTGACGGCTTTGACCAGCGATTGCTTGTCGATGGCCATGTCCAGGGCCTGGCGCACTTGCGGCTTGGCCAACAAGCCGTGCTCGTGGTTGATCAACAGGTGATCTTCACGGGTGGACGGGTCGGCGTGGATCACCACGTTCTGGTCTTTCTTCAGCTCTTCCACGCGGGAGAACGGTACAAAGATCGCCGTGTCGAGTTCGTTGTTCTGCACCATGCGCATGCGCGTGTTGTCATCGGTCACCGACACCCATTCCACGCCGTCCAGGCTCACGCTGCCGGCCTGCCAGAAATTCGGGTTTTTCTTCAGGATCACGCGGTCGCCCTTGCGCCACTCGTCCACGGTAAACGCGCCGGACGTCACCGGGTTTTCCGAGTAGGCGTCTTCGCCCATCTTGGTCATGGCTTTTTCCGACAGGATCGACACCGTCGGCGACGCCAGTTGCGAGAGGAAGGCCACAGCCGGGGTTTTCAGGGTGACCACCAGGGTCTTGGCATCGCTGGCCGTGGCGGTGTTGATCAGGCTGAACGGGTCGCTCCACAACGAGGCCTTGTTGTCGCGGATGCGCAGCAGGCTGAACGCGGCGTCGGCGGCAGTGATCGGCGAGCCGTCAGAGAACTTCGCCTCGCGCAGCTTGAAGGTGTAGGTCAGGCCATCCTTGGAAATGTCCCAGCTTTCGGCGAGGCCCGGTTCCATCTTGGTGCCCAGGTTATCCACGCGCACCAGGGTGTCGTAGACGTTGGCAAATACCCAGGTGTCGCGGTTTTGCGCGCTTTTGATCGGGTCGAAAGTGGTACTGTCTTCACGGCAGCCGATGGTGAGCACACCGGCGGCATGGGCCAGGCCGGCGGTCAGCGACCAGGCCGTGAGGGTAGCGGCGGCGAGCAATTTCAAGTGGCGCGAGTGCATATCACAACTCCTTGTTAATGAATGGCAGAAAGTCAAAGCAAAGGGTCTTCAAGCACGCAACTGTACCGATGCTCGTGCTGGAAATGGGTGGGGGGCAATACCGAGGAACACATGGCTTGCGCATACCGGCAACGCGGGTGAAAGGCACAGCCTGTCGGCAGATTCAGCGGGCTCGGCGGTTCGCCGGGCAATGGCTGCGCAGGCAATGGCCGGTGCGGATCGATCTCCGGGATGGCCTGGATCAGCGCCGCCGTGTACGGGTGACGGGGCGCGGTGAACACCGCTTCCACCGGGCCTTCTTCGACGATCTTGCCCAGGTACATCACCGCCACGCGGTCGCATAGGCGCCTTACGATGGCCAGGTCATGGGCGATAAACAGGATCGCCAGGTTCATACGCTGTTGCAGTTCCAGCAGCAGGTTGATGATCTGGCCCTGGATAGACACATCCAGCGCGGCCACGCATTCATCGGCAATGATCAGGCGTGGCTCCACCGCCAGCGCCCGGGCGATACCCACGCGCTGGCACTGGCCGCCACTGAGGGAGCCGGGCTTGCGTGAAGCCAGCTCAGGACGCAAGCCGACCAGTTCGAGCAACTCATTCACACGATCAGGAATCTGCTGCGCCGCCACCTTACGCTGCACACGCAGTACCTCGGCGATGGTTTCGCCAATGCTGTGCCGTGGATTGAGCGCGGCGTAGGGGTCCTGGAAAATCATCGCGGTCTCATGCCGCAGCCGGGCGATGTCGATGGCACTGCCATGGGCCATGTCGATACCGTCGAACAACACCTGCCCGGCGCTGATCGGGTTGAGGTGCAGAATTGCCCGGCCCAGGGTGCTCTTGCCACTGCCGGACTCGCCCACCAAACCCAGGGTTTCACCGGCGGCGAGGCTCAGCGACACCCCGTTCACCGCCCTCACCCACTGGCGGTTGAGGCCAAACAGGCCGCTGCCGGACGCGGCAAAGCGTACTTCCAGATCCTTGACCTGTAACAGGCTCATGGGCACGCTCCCAACGGGTAGTGACAGGCCACGCGTGCGCCCTGGGGTAGCAACTCGGTGCACAAGGCGCCGGCCTGCGGGCAGCGCGGGTGGAAGCGGCAGCCGTCGGGCAATGCATCGAGCAACGGCGGCTGACCAGCAATGGTGCGCAACAACGCATGCCCGCTGCTGTGGGCCGGCTGGCAGTCGATCAGGCCTGCGGTATACGGATGTTGCGGTTGGGCCAGCAGTTCGTATTTGCTGCCGTGCTCGCACAGGCGCCCGGCATACATCACGGCGATGGCATCGCAGGTTTGCGCCACCACGCCCAGGTCATGGGTGATCATGATGATCGACAGGCCACGCTGGTCGCGCAGGTCGAGCAACAGCCGCAGGATTTGCGCCTGCACCGTCACATCCAGGGCCGTGGTCGGTTCGTCGGCGATCAACACCTTCGGGTTGCAGCCCAGGGCCACGGCGATCATGGCGCGCTGGCGCATGCCACCGGAAAACTCATGGGGGTAGTTGTCGACCCGCGCCTGCGGGTCGGGAATCCCGACCTGACGCAATACCTCGATCGCCTGCAAGCGCGCGTCTTTTTTCGACGCGCCTTGGTGCAGGCGGATGCCCTCGGCGATCTGCTCACCGATGCGCATCAACGGGTCGAGGTGGCTGCTGGGGTTCTGGAAGACCATGCCCAACTGCCCGCCGCGCACGGCACGCATGCCGGCATCATCCAGTGCCAACAGGTCCTGGCCGGCCAACTGCACAGCGCCGCCCTGCACGCGCAGATTGGGCGATGGCAACAGACGCATCAGGCCGCGACAGGCCATGGTCTTGCCGGAACCGCTCTCGCCCACCAGGCCAAGGATTTCACCTTCGGCCAGGTCGAAGGACACCCGATCCACCAAGGTGACCTCACGCCCGGCGTTGTTGGCGATCACACTGAGGTCGCGCACCTGCAACAGGCTCATGAGCGCTCTCCCAATACCTGCGCAACACCATCGGCCAACAGGCTGAAGCCCATGGCCAAGGTCACGATGGCCAGGCCCGGAAAGGTGCAGATCCACCAGGCGGTGGTGATAAAGGCTTGCCCCTCGGCCACCATCGTCCCCCATTCGGCGGTCGGTGGTTGCACCCCCAGGCCCAGGTAACTGACGGCGGCGCCGTTGAGCAGCACCAGCACCGCGTCGGACATGGAAAACACAATGGAGCCAAACAGCGCATTAGGCAGCAAATGCCGGAACAGAATGCGCCCATGGCCAAAGCCCAGGCTCTTGGCGGCCAGGGCGAACTCGCTTTCCTTGAGCACCAGGATCTGCGAGCGAATCAGGCGCGCGTACGACACCCAGCCCACCAGCGCCATGGCGATATAAAAACTCTGCAAGCCCGGCCCGAGGATGGCCATGATCGCCAGCATCAGCACCAGGAACGGGAACGCCAGCACCACATCGATCACACGCATGCAGACACTGTCGAAACGCCCGCCGATATAACCCGAGACCGCACCGATAAAGGTGCCAATGATGAACGGGAAGATCACCCCGATAACCGCCAACTGCAGGTCGATGCGCGCACCCCAGATCACCCTCGACAGGATGTCCCTGCCGTAATTGTCCGTACCCAACGGATGGGCAAGGCTGGGGGCCAGCAAACTCATGCTGGTGTCCTGCGCGATAGGGTCATAGGGCGCGACCCACGGCGCAAACAGCGCCAGGGCCAACCACGCGAACAGGATCAACAAACCCCATGCGGCGGTCAGCCGGCCATTGCGAAAACCAAAGCGCAGGCGCAAGCGCCACGGGGCAATCAATGGGCGGCTGCTCATTGCATCTTTACCCGTGGGTCGAGGGCCACCGTCACCAGGTCGGCCAGGAAGTTGACCACCACCGTGGCACAGGCCAGCACCATCGCCACACCCTGCACCACCATGTAGTCACGGGTGAAAATGCCGCGCACCAGCAACTGGCCGATGCCTGGAATCGCGAACAGGCTTTCGATGACCACCGTGCCGCTGATCAGCCAACCGATGTTGACCGCCAGCAGGTTGACCGCCGGCACCAGAGCGTTGGGCAGTACATGCCGGCGAAACACCGCGCCTTCCGCCAGCCCGCGTGCACGTGCGGCGGTGACGTGATCCGCCTGCAACTCCATCAACATGCTCGCCCGCAGGTTGCGCACCAGCACCGCCGACAGCGCCAGGGCGATGGTCAGGCATGGCAAAAGCATGTGGTGCGCCTTATCCAGCCAAGTGCGCCCGTAACCGGACACCGGGAACAAGCCCCATTTCACGCTGAGCAGCAGGATCAGCATCAACCCCAGCCAGAACGCCGGCATGCCCAGGCCGACCGTGGTGAACACGCGGATCAGCTTGTCCGCCCAACGGCCTTGCTGGCGCGCCGCAATCGTTGCCAGTGGCACCGCTATCAACAAAGCGAGCACCACGCTGCCAAGCACCAGCACCAGCGTCGGCTCGATGCGGGTGACGATCAGTTTGAGGGCGTCGACCTTGTACAGCAGCGATTGGCCGAGGTCGCCCTTGAGCAGGTTTTTCAGGAAGTAAAAGTATTGCAGCCACAAGGGCTGGTCGAGGCCGAACTGGGCGCGGATCTTCAGCAGCGCATCCGGCGTGCTGCGCGCACCCAGCAAGGCACGCGCCGGGTCGCCAGGAATCGAGCGCACCAACACGAAGGTGATCAGGCTGATGCCCAGCAGCACCGGCAGCAATTGCAGGGGCCGGGACAACACAAAACGGTAGCGCGCCAGGTTCATGCGTCAGCCTCGGTGGCGAGCGAGAAAGTCCAGCAGCACCGGGAAGTACGCCTGTGGCTCCTCGTAAAAAGGCATATGACTGCTGTTGGGGAACACATGCAACTCGGCGTGGGGGGCTGCAAGTTTCATGCGCATCGCACAGGCGGGGGTGAGTTCATCATGCTGGCCGGTGGTGATCAGGATCGGCATCGTGAACTCGGCCATTTCCTTGAGGCGGTTCCAGTCCTTGAGGTTACCGATATAGAGGAACTCGTTGGGACCTTGCATGGTTTCGTACGGCCCCATGTTCCAGTCGCCCAGGGAGCGCTTGACCGGCTCTGGCCATTCGTCGAGCCGGCACACGTGGCGGTAGTTGAGCAAGGTGATGGCGGCCTGGTACTGCGGGTGGTCGAGGGTGCCCATGGCTTCGTGGCGTTGCATCATGGCCACGGTTTCGCTGCCCAGGGCGCCGCGCAGACGCTCCAGTTCCTGGGACAGGTGGGGAATGTCGCCGACGGTGTTTTCCAGGATCAGGCTTTTGAGCGCACCGGGATAATGCACGGCATATTCGATCCCCAGCCAACCGCCCCAGGAATGCCCGAGCAGATGCACGCGGCCCAGGCCCAGCGCCTGGCGCACGGTCTCGACTTCTTCGACATAACGGCGGATTTCCCACAGTGAGGCATCGGTCGGTCTGGCTGATGCGCCCGTGCCAAGCTGGTCGAATGCAACCACTCGCAGGTTATGTGCTTTGAGCCAGCCATGGGCGTCGCGCAGATAGTCACACGGCAGGCCCGGCCCGCCGTTGAGACACAGCAGCACCTCATCGCCTTCGCCAAAGCTGTAGACCACGAGGTTATGGCCGTCGACTTGCACGTTGTACTGCTGGTCGGGGGCAATTTCACGCCACATGCATACATTCCTTGTGTTGTATCGGCCTGGCGGGTAGCGGCCGTTTATCAGGTCAACACTACCGAGGATGCCGTGCGTCCATAACCTAGTATTTCTTATAGGTTTGGCCTGGCAGTCCTTCGCCGGGGCGTGGCATTCTACTTGCAGCAAGTCGAGATTCAAATGAATTCGGGAGCAGAACGGATGCTGGCCAAGCTGACCGCCTTCAATAATCGCCTCATACCGGGCAGGAGCCTGGATGAACAGATGGACAATACGTTTATCCTTGCCCAACAACTGGGCTTCGATGCCCTGGTGTATGACTACACCCCGGTGCCCATCGACCTCAACGGCGCACTGATCACGCCCTCGCTGTTGCAACTGCGCAACACACCGAGCGATTGGCACGCCTTATGGTGCAGCGAAGGGTTTTACCAGATCGACCCGGTGCAACACCTGGCGCTGAGCACAGTGTCGCCGTTTGTCTGGTCCTATGAGGCCAAGACTGAGACGGCCCTGCAAAAGATCATCGACCCCTGCCACGCCCCCGTTTCTTCTTATCTGCATGAGCGTCAGCTGACCTGCGGCGTCAGCGTGCCGATTCATCTGCCCCGGGGCGGCTTCGCCTCGCTGACCGGGTTGCGCACCGGCAAGGCGCGCACGGTATTGAAGGACGCCCAACATACGCTGGCCGATTTCAGCCTGATTACCCATGCCCTCCAGGAAGCGGCTTACCCGCTGTTCAGCAAGGAGGTGCGGGCTTATCCGCACATACGCCTGACCAAGCGCGAGCGCGAATGCCTGAAATGGGCGGCTGAAGGCCTGACCGCCGCCGAAATCGCCACGCAATTGAGCCGCTCCCTAGCGGTGGTCACTCTGCACCTGGCCTCGGCCATGCACAAACTGGGCGCCAAGAACCGTGTTCAGGCCGTGGTTCGCGCCACCCACTACCGCTTGCTGGAAGGTTGAGCTTTCGGCAAAAACCTATCTGTTTTGCTAGTTACCTAAACTTTTTGTTCAGACTATCGTAACCCTGATCCTTTTTTTCAGAGCAGGGTACGAAATGGAATTCATCGAAAAAGTTCGCGAAGGCTACGCGCCCTTTGGCGCCTATCAGACCTGGTATCGCGTCACCGGCGACCTGACCACAGGCCGCACGCCCATGGTGATCATCCATGGCGGCCCGGGCTGCACCCACGATTACGTCGACGCCTTCAAGGACGTCGCCGCCAGCGGCCACGCGGTCATCCACTACGACCAGTTGGGCAACGGCCGCTCCACGCACTTACCGGAAAAAGACCCGTCGTTCTGGACCATCGGCCTGTTCCTCGACGAGTTGAACAACCTGCTGGACCACCTGCAAATCAGTGAGAACTACGCGATCCTCGGTCAATCCTGGGGCGGCATGCTCGGCAGCGAACACGCAATCTTGCAACCCAAGGGCCTGCGCGCGTTTATCCCTGCCAACTCCCCCACCTGCATGCGCACCTGGGTCAGCGAAGCCAACCGCCTGCGCAAGCTGTTGCCTGAAGGCGTGCATGAAACCCTGCTAAAGCACGAGCAGGCCGGCACCTACCAAGACCCGCAATACCTGGCGACCTCACGGATTTTCTATGACCAGCATGTGTGCCGGGTCAACCCGTGGCCCGAAGAAGTGGCACGCACCTTCGCCCAGGTGGATGCCGACCCGACGGTGTACCACGCCATGAGCGGCCCGACCGAATTCCACGTGATTGGCAGCTTGAAGGACTGGAATGTGATCGGCCGCCTGTCAGCCATCAAGGTGCCAACCCTGGTGATTTCCGGTCGACATGACGAAGCCACACCGTTGGTGGTCAAGCCATTCCTGGATGAGATAGCGGACGTGCGCTGGGCACTGTTTGAAGACTCCAGTCACATGCCCCATGTGGAAGAGCGCCAGGCGTGCATGGGGACGGTGGTGAAGTTTCTGGATGAGGCGTGTTCGTTGCCGCACAAAGCCCTCAAGGCCGGCTGAAATCCGCCCTCTGTAGGAGCGAGCTTGCTCGCGAAAAACTATCAGACGCCGTGTTTATTCAGGAAGCACGCGTCATCGTTGACGTTTTTCGCGAGCAAGCTCGCTCCTACCTGTTTAAACCTCAGTGGTTTCGGGTTTTGCGGCTTTCTTTGAGGTATCTGCTACCAGGGGAATTTCCTTGCCCTCGGCATCAAACAACTTCCCACCCCGGTAGTAATCCCCATCGCGCAACGCAGCCACGTCGCGAAAGCACAAGCTGCGCTCAGTCCCCGCCACAAACACTGACTGCTGGTCCGAGTTGCCGGCGGTGAAGTGGTTGAACGCCAGGTTCAGCAATATCGCCATGATTGCCGACGAGCTGATGCCCGAGTGGAAGATGGTCGCGAACCAGCTTGGAAACTGATCGTAGAAGCTCGGCGCGGCGATGGGGATCATGCCGAAGCCGATAGACGTGGCAACGATGATCAGGTTCATGTTGTTGCGGTAATCCACCTTGGACAGCGTGCGAATCCCACTGGCCGCCACTGTGCCGAACAACACAATCCCGGCGCCGCCCAACACGGAGGTGGGCACGGCCGCGATCACTCGCCCCATGAACGGCAACAGGCCGAGCACCACCAGGAACACTCCGCCAGTGGCCACCACAAACCGACTCTTGACCCCTGTCACCGCCACCAGGCCGACGTTCTGGGCGAATGCGCTCTGGGTAAACGAACCGAAGATCGGCGCAAACATGCTCGACAACATGTCGGCACGCAGGCCGTTGCCCAGGCGCTTGGAGTCCACCTTGGTGTCGATGATCTCACCCACCGCCAGGATGTCCGCCGACGTTTCCACCAGCGTCACCATCACCACGATGCACATGGAAATGATCGCCGCCACATGGAAGGTGGGCATGCCGAAGTGAAAGGGTGTGGGGAAACCGAACATCGGCCCCTGCATGACGCCAGAGAAGTCCGCCATGCCGAGCAGCACCGCGATCACCGTGCCGATCACCATGGCCAGCAGGATCGACAAGCGAGAGATTGTTGCGCTGCCGATCTTGCTCAGCAGCAGCACCAGCACCAGGGTCAGTGCGGCCAGGCCGATGTTGGACATGCTGCCAAAATCTGCCGCCCGGCTGTTGCCACCCATGGCCCAGCGCGCCGCTACAGGCATCAGGGTCAGGCCGATGGTGGTAATCACAATGCCCGTCACCAGCGGCGGAAAAAACTTGGTGATCCTTGAGAACACCGGGGTAATCAACAAACCGATAAAGGACGCGGCCATCACCGCCCCGAGAATCGCTGGCACACCACCGGCACCGTCGCTGCCGACAATCGCCACCATGGTCGCCACACCCGCGAACGACACGCCCTGCACCAGCGGCAACTGACAGCCGAAGAACGGCAGGCCCAGGGTTTGCAAAAGCGTGGCCAGGCCACCGGCAAACAGCGATGCAGCGATCAGCAGACCGATATCCGCCGGCGACAACCCGGCGGCTTGGCCGACGATCAACGGCACGGCGACGATGCCGCCATACATGGTGAGCACATGCTGCAGGCCGTAAGCCATGTTGGCGGCGACGCCCAGATTTTCATCTTCGGGCCGCTGCGGTGACGCCTTCGGGATAGTCATGGTGAGGGGTTCTCTGTTTTTGTTGTGCGCTCACTGTATGCAATGTTCAGACTGTATGTCCATAGAGTTGTATACAATCAATCGAACAAGATACCCTCCAACGGCGTTACAAAAACAATCCGGCCGTCACGAGCCAGAACGCCAAAGGACAAAAATAATGAAAAAGGCACTACAGGGCGCCACCGTCGCATTGACCCTTCTCGGCGGCGGGGAGGCTGTTGCGGTGGAATGGATGAACAACAGCGTCGGGTTCCGCTACGGGCAGCACTTCACCAACCCGAACAACCCCGACGACTTCAGCAAGCGCATCTACAGTTTTACCCACGCCAGCGGCTACCGTTACGGCAGCAATTTCCTCAACCTCGACGTATTCCTGTCCGACAGCAGCGACCCGCGCAAAGGCACCGACCACGGTGGCAGCGAGGTGTACGCCGTGTACCGGCATCAGCTGTATGCCTCACGCGTGTTCGACTTGCCGCCGGGCACGGCGCTGATCAAGGATTACGCGCTGACCCTGGGCTTCGACGCCAACCGCAACAACAACTTCGCTTCCGCCAAGAAGCGCGCCCTGGTGATTGGCCCTACGTTGAAGTTCAACACTGTCGGCGTGCTGGACCTGAGCCTGATGTACTACAAGGAAAAGAACCACACCGGCATTCCCGGCGCGCAAGAGTCGAACCACACCTTCGACGCTACCTACATGCTCAACCTGACCTGGATGCGACCGTTCGAGGTGGGCAACCATGCGGCGAAATTCCAGGGGTTTATCAATTACGTCGGGGAGAAAGGTGAGGATTACCATGGCCGCGATACGGCAGCGGAGGCCTTGATGCGTACAGCGCTGATGGTGGCGGTGCGACCGGGTAAAAGCGTCAAGCCTAACCTGTACCTGGGGGTGGGGTATGAGTACTGGCATAACAAGTTTGGGGTGGACGGCGGCCGTGGCAGCCGCACCTCAACACCGACGCTGAACATGGAAGTGACGTTCTAACTGAAGAAGCAGGCTTTTTGTAGGAGCGAGCTTGCTCGCGAAAAACTCACCGACGCCGCGTTCATTCAGAAAGCCCGCGTTATCGTTGACGTTTTTCGCGAGCAAGCTCGCTCCTACCAGTTTGATCGTATTGTCAGCTCAGGCGTTGGCCAGTTCGGAAGAGTTGCCCTTCGGCCGTGCCAGCCAATAGCCCAACACCGCCAGTGGCGCCGTCGCCAGCATCACAATCACCGTGATCAACAGCGGTTGCTCGATCATCGACGACACCAACAGGCTGGCCACGAAGCACAAGCCCAATTGCAGGGTATTTTGCAGGGCCGCCGCCTTGCCGGAATTTTCCGCAAAGGGCATCAGCGCATTCGCCACCACAATCGGGTAGCTGGCGCCGTTGCACAGCGCCATCAGGCAGAACGGGATCAACAAGGTGGTCAGGGTCGGCACACTCAAGGTGGCCACCACGTACAACGCCACCATGCTCAAGCAATAGGCGACCAGCAACCATGGCAGCAGGGTTTTACCCGGCAGGCGCTGCAAGGCGCTGCGGCAACTGTAGCCGCCAACGAGAAACGCCAGGGTCGGCAGCACGTAGCTGAGGCCAATGTCATTCGGGCTGTAACCCATGCCACCGAGGATGAACGGCGAGGCGGTCAGCCAAGCGAAGAAGCTGGCCGAACAGGCGGCAAAGATCATCACATTGCCGGTAAACACCCGAGAAGTGAGCAATTGCCCATACCCCAGGCGCACCGGGCTGCCCTTGTGCTCCGAACGCTTGGGCACATTGCGCAGGAACAAGGTCGGCAACAACAGCAACAACGACACCACCAGCAACACGCCGAAGATCGCCTGCCAGCCAAAGTGATTCAGCACCATGGCGCCCAACAGCGGTGCCAGGGCCGGCGATAGCGACATCAACGGCATGATGCTGGCGAAGACGCGGTGAGCCTTGTCGGCCGGGTAGCGATCAATCACCAAGGCCTGCCAACTGACGGCGGCGGCACACACGCCAATCGCCTGCATAAAGCGCAGGGCCAGCAGTTGCGGCGCGCTCTGAACCCAGAACATGCCCAGGCAACCGAGCACAAACAGGCTCAGGCCCGCGATCAGAATCGGCTTGCGCCCCAGGCGGTCCGAGAGCGGCCCCCACAGCAACTGCCCCAGCGCAAAGCCGGCAAGAAAAATGCTCAAGCTGGCGCCCACCGCGCCAGCACCAATGTTCAACTGCTCGCCCATGGCGCCAAATGCCGGCAAGTACATGTCCATGGCGAGATAACCGAGCATGCTCAGCCCCGCCAGATACCAGGTAAAACCAAAAGAATTTTTCATCGAAGCCTTGTAGATACTGCCATCAAACTATTTGCTGACTGTCGCCCATTATGAGGCTGACAATATCTGTGTGAAGCGATAATAATTGGACACTCTTATCAATAATTTTGAAGGCAGTACCTATGTGGTCGGAATATTCCCTGGATGTGGTGGACGCCGTCGCCCGTCACAGCAGCTTCAGCGCCGCCGCCCAGGAACTGCACCGTGTACCGTCGGCCATCAGCTACACCGTGCGTCAGCTCGAAGAATGGTTGGCCGTGCCGCTGTTTGTGCGTCGGCATCGCGACGTGGAACTGACCCCTGCCGGCCGCCTGTTTATCGACGAAGCCCGCGGCGTGATGAAAAAAATGCTCGGCACCCGGCGCCTGTGCCAACAGGTGGCCAATGGTTGGAGCGGCCAGTTGAAGGTGGCCGTGGACTCCATCGTCAAACCCCAGCGCTGCCGGCAATTGGTGCTCGACTTCTATCGGCAGTTTCCCGAAGTGGAATTGCTGCTCGAATACGAGGTGTACAACGGCGTGTGGGATGCGTTGGCCGATGAACGCACCGACATCGTGATCGGCGCCACCAGCGCGGTGCCGGTGGCCAGCCACTTCAGCTTCCGCGACATGGGCCTGTTGAACTGGCTGTGCGTGGTCAGCGCCCGGCACCCGCTGGCGGCGGTGGAAGGTTTGCTCAGTGATGACCAACTGCGCCCCTTTGCCTCGCTGTGCATGACCGACACCTCCCGCAACCTGCCCAAGCGCGACACCTGGACCCTGGATAACCAGCGCCGCCTGGTGGTGCCCAACTGGGCGTCGGCCCTGGATTGCCTGCGCGATGGCCTGTGTGTAGGGATGGCGCCGGCCCATCAGGTGTTGCCATGGATCGAGCGCGGGGAGTTGGTGGCGCTGCAATTGAGCCGGCCATTTCCGGCCAGCCCGTCGTGTGTGGCGTGGGCGCAGAACAAACTGTCGCCGGCCATGGCGTGGTTGTTGGAGTACTTGGGGGACACCGAAACGATGAACCAGGAATGGCTGAATGGCCCCTCTTTCTGATCACTCCCACGCTGCTGATTGCTGATCGTTCCCACGCTCTGCGTGGGAATGCTGCCCTGGACGCTCCGCGTCCGCTCTTAACGCGTGACGCAGAGCGTCACAGGAGGCGTTCCCACGCATAGCGTGGGAACGAGCATCGTCTTTCAGTCCAGTAGGCGGGTGATGGCTCACACGATCATCTCCACTTCCTTGCGCTCCAGCGTCAGTGGCGGCAACAGGCGAATGACCTTGCCCCGCGTGACGTTGATCAACAGCCCATGCTCCTGCGCGCGGATGTTCCTCCAACTCCATCCGCAACCGCGCCAGTAAGTGTTTCTGATCGCTCCCACGCTGCTGATCGTTGCTGATCGTTCCCACGCTCTGCGTGGGAATGCTGCCCTGGACGCTCCGCGTCCGCTCTTAACGCGTGACGCGGAGCGTCACAGGAGGCGTTCCCACGCATAGCGTGGGAACGAGCATCGTCTTTCAGTCCAGTAGGCGGGTGATGGCTCGCACGATCATCTCCACTTCCTTGCGCTCCAGCGTCAGTGGCGGCAACAGGCGAATGACCTTGCCCCGCGTGACGTTGATCAACAGCCCGTGCTCCTGCGCTGCCCGTTGGGCCAGGTCGCGGTAAGGGCTGGCCAGTTCAATGCCGATCATCAAGCCCTTGCCACGAATCGCCCGCACCTGCGGATGTTCCTCCAACTCCATCCGCAACCGGGCCAGTAAGTGTTCTCCCTGGCGCGCAGCGTTCTCGAGCAAGCCTTGCTCCTGGATAATCTCCAGCACCGTACACCCGACGCGACACGCCAGCGGGTTGCCGCCAAAGGTGCTGCCATGGCTGCCTGGGGTGAACAGCTCAGCGACGGCAGCGCGGGCCAGGCAGGCGCCGATGGGCACGCCATTGCCCAGGCCTTTGGCCAGGGTCATCACGTCCGGCACGATGCCTTCGTGCTGGAAAGCAAACCAGGTGCCGGTGCGCCCGATGCCGGTCTGGATTTCGTCGAGCATCATCAGCCAGCCGTGGCGCGTGCAGTGATCGCGCATGGCTTTCAGGTAGCCTGGTGGCGCCACCAACACGCCACTTTCACCCTGGATCGGTTCAAGCAGTACCGCCGCGATGCGTGTACCGAACTGCGCGGTGACCGCCTCCAGGGCCGCCATGTCGCCAAACCCAATCTTGATGAAATCGCCGGGCAGACGCTGGAACCCCAGGCGCACCGACGGCCCGTCGCTGGCGGCCATGGTGCCTAGCGTGCGGCCGTGGAAGGCGTTCTCCATCACGACCACCAACGGCTGTTGGATGCCTTTTTTCCAGCCATGCAAACGCGCCAACTTCAGCGCCGTCTCGTTGGCCTCGGCGCCGGAATTGTTGAAGAACGCGCGGTCCAGCCCGGACAGTTGGGCCAGGCGCCGGGCCAATTGTTGTTGCCAGTCGATGCTGTAGAGGTTGGAGGTGTGCAGCAGCAAGCCGGCCTGTTCGCTGATGGCGGCCACTAACCTGGGGTGGGAATGGCCAACATTGGTCACCGCCACGCCGGCCACGGCGTCCAGGTATTCGCGGCCCTGTTGGTCCCACAGGCGCGTGCCCAGGCCGCGGGTGAAGCTCAGGGCCAGGGGTTGATAAGTGCTCATCAGGCAGGCGGCGGTCATGGTGGCGGCTCCAGTGCATCGTTGGGGTGGATCAAGTATGGTTAACCACCCTCGCTGGATAAACGCAGAATTGCTGCAATAACTTTAAACCAGGGCTTGATAATGGATCTGTTCCAGGCAATGTCGGTGTACGTGAAAGTCGTCGAGACCGGCAGCATGACCGCCGCCGCGCAGGAATGCGGGATTTCGACCACCATGGTGGGCAACCATCTGCGAGCGCTGGAACAACGGCTTGGCGTCAGCTTGCTCAAACGCACCACGCGCAAACAGAACCTCACCGAATTTGGCGGGCAGTATTATCAGCGCTGCCTGGAAGTGCTGGGGCTGGTGGCCGACTCCGAGTTATTGGCCGAGCAGGTCCACAGCGAAACCCCCAAAGGCAGCCTGCGCATCACCGCCCCCCCGGTGTTCGGCACTGAACGCCTAGTGCCGGCCTTGAGTGAGTTTTCCCAGCGCTACCCACTTATCGACCTGTACGTGGTGATGAGCAATGAGCGCATGGACCTGGTCGACAGCGGTTTTGACGTGGCGATCCGTCTCGGCGAACTGGAAAGCTCCAGCCTGATCGCCCGGCCTCTGCAGGCCTATACCCTCACCCTTTGCGCCTCCCCTGCCTACCTGGCGCGACGCGGCACACCGCAAACCCCGGATGACCTGCAGCAGCATGACTGCCTGGCATTCGCCTACCCCGCGAACGACAACTGGCGCGACACCGATAAACTCTGGCGCATGACCGGCGATGAAGGTGAAGTGGAGGTGCCGGTGTCTGGCTCATTGACCATCAACAGCTCCCAAGGCTTGCGCCAGGCCGCCATCAACGGCATGGGCATCAGCATGTTGGCCGATGCCCTGGTGCAACCGGACCTGGAGAGCGGCAAGCTGGTGGCCTTGCTGACCACCTATAAACTGCCCAGCCGCCCCATGCACCTGATGTATCGCCAGGACCGCTATCGCCTGCCCAAGCTGCGGGCGTTCGTCGACTTTGTGATGGAGAAATGGACGCGCTAGAACGCCACGCCCAACTCACGCAAACGCGCGGCGGTGCGCTCGGCCGATACGTGGTGAATGCCCTGCCAGCCCAACGCGATAGCGGCCTCGATATTGCCGGCGACGTCGTCGATAAACACCACTTCACTGGCCTGGACATCCGGCAGGTGCGCACGCACCTGGGTGAGGCTGGCGTGGTAGATCGCCGGGTCAGGCTTGATCAACTTCACCTCGCCGGACACCAGAATGTCGCGAAAACGCGTCAGGAATGGATAGTTGGCCCGGGCGTAAGGGAAGGTTTCAGATGACCAGTTGGTGAGCCCGAACAGCGGCATCTCAACCTGATGCAACGCTTCGAGAATCGCCACGCCCTCGGGTAATTCAGCCCGCAGCATTTCGGGCCAGCGCTCGTAATAAGCCTGGATCAGGGTCGTGTGTTCGGGGTATTGGGCAACCAGGGTGCGGGTGGCTTCAGCCAGGGAGCGCCCGGCATCTTGCTCGGTGTTCCAGTCCTGGGTACAGATGGTGTCGAGGAACCACTGGCGCTCGACGTCGTTGGCAATCAGCTTGCGGTACAGGTGCTGCGGGCTCCAGTCGAACAGGACACCGCCGAAATCAAAAACTACTGCACGAATCGTCATCAGATCCTCCGTTAGCATGGCTTGATAGCTGCTGGAGTCTGACAGATCTACAAGAGGGAGGCGCGCGCCGAGGCGTAAGAAGTGTCTGAAAAGACAGGTGGGGGGAGGCATGGCCTCATTGAGCGGACGCAATGCTCAAAACAACGAAGATCAAATGTGGGAGCTGGCTTGCCTGCGAAAGCGGTCGTACAGCCTCAGATGCTGCGACTGACACACCGCCTTCGCGGGCAAGCCCGCTCCCACAGGGGATTTGCGTTAACTGACTGGCATCACGGCAAGCCAGTTTCCACCTTATTGACCGCGCTTTAAGCCTGGATCAGGCCGTTGATTTTGACGGTCGGGTTCACATCCGCGTCGTAATCCACGCCGTCGACTTCAAAGCCAAACAAGCGCAGGAATTCAGCCTTGTAACCGGCAAAATCGCTGATCTCGTTGACGTTGTCGTCGGTCACCTGGTTCCACAGTGCGGCCACGGCGTCCTGAACCTTCGGTTCCAGCTCGGCCAGGTCGGCACGCAGGCGGCCATCGGCGTCGAGTTTCGGCTCGCTGCCGTACAGGCTGTCCTTGAACAGGCCGTAGACCTGCTCGATGCAGCCTTCATGGGTGCCCTGCTCTTTCATCACCTTGAACAGCAGCGACAGGTACAGCGGCATGATCGGGATCGCCGAGCTGGCCTGGGTGACCACGGCCTTGAGCACCGACACACGGGCGTCGCCCTTGAGCGCAGCGAGGTTTTCGCGCAGGGTCAACACTTTCTTGTCCAGGTCTTTCTTGGCTTCGCCGATGGAGCCGTTCCAGTAGATGTCCTGGGTCAGCTTCTCACCGAGGTAGGTGAACGCGGTGGTCTTGGCGCCTTCGGCCAATACATCGGCGTCACGCAGGGCGTCGATCCACAGCTGCCAGTCTTCGCCGCCCATGACCTTCACGGTACCGTCGATTTCTTCCTGGGTCGCAGGCTCAAGCGTGGTGTCGACCACCACGCCCTTGTCGGTGTTGATCCCGCGCAGGGTCACGGCCTTGCCGATTGGCTTGAGGGTGGAGGTGTGCACCACGCCTTGCGGGTCGGTACGGCGTGGCGCAGCCAGGCTGTAGACCACCAGGTCGATCTTGCCGAGGTCTTTCTTGATGGTCTCGATGGTCAGGCGCTTGATCTCGTCGGAGAACGCGTCGCCGTTGATGCTCTTGGCGTACAGACCTTTTTCCACGGCAAACTTCTCGAACGCCGCGCTGTTGTACCAGCCGGCGGAGCTCAGCTTGCCTTCTTCGCCTTCTTTCTCAAAAAACACGCCCAGGGTGTCGGCGCCGCAGCCAAACGCAGCACTGATGCGCGCGGCCAGGCCGTAGCCGGTGGAGGCACCGAGGACCAGTACCTTTTTAGGGCCGCCCTCGATGACGCCATTTTTGGTTACGTAGTCGATCTGCTCTTTGACGTTCGCTTCACAGCCAACAGGGTGAGCGGTCACACAGATAAAGCCACGAACCCGCGGTTTGATGATCATAAAAATTTCTGCCTCTTCCAAGGTGCCGAAGGCCAATAGTGGCCATTCAACTTCAATCGTACCGGTCTATGACGCCTGAAAAACCGAAGCGTCACGATAGTCGCAAATCTTCTGTTCTCAAAATTCAATCCACAAAACGTCGGAGCCTGCACGGCAACGGTTACAAATTGTGCAGCAGCTTCACAATTTCACCCTATTTAAAAACGCCTGCCGGCCCCATAAACCCCTATGATGACGAGATTGTTTCAATATGTTTCGGCTTTGGAGCCTCGTTTCATGAGCAAAAATGCTGTCGGCAAGAAGCTGGTATCCCTGGCGTGGGTACTCGGCGTTCTGCTATTGATCTATTGTTTCCCGCGCAGTTGCCTGGTGTTTCTGCTGTTGGTGGTGTGCTGCGGCGTTTATGACTTCCTGCGTAACGGCCTGTACGACCGCGACACCATCAAGAAGTATTTTATCGGCAACGGTCGTAATACCTGGGTGCTGGCACCGTTCAACACCCTGCTCGACCTGCTCAGCAGCCGCAACCGGCATGTCTACACCATGAACGACCTGCCACCGGCCTGGCGCGAAGACCTGCAACAGGTGATCGACGACGCCATGGCCCGCAAGGATGAAATCATCAGCTACCTGGACGAGCGCATGGCCGAGAAGAAACGCGGCATGTTGTTCTTCCAGTGGTACGGTCGCCCGATCGAAACCACCCTGGATATCCCGCAGCTGCGCAAGAAACTGCCGTTCGTGAAAACCATCGGCGTCTCGGTGTTCAACGAGAACCGCTCGACCTCGTTCCACTTCGGCCCCCTGCGCATGATGTTCCGTGTGCTCTACAACATGGCGCCGGCACCGCACCATGAAGGTGTGTACATCCAGGTGGGCAAGCACAAGCACTACTGGCACGACGACCCGCTGTTTATTTTCGATGACACGCTGATGCACGCCTCCTTCAACAAAAACGACGCCAAACGCTACTGCCTGTTCATTGATATTGTGCGCCCGACCCTGCTGCCCTCGGTGCTCAACGCCGTGATCGCAGGGTTTGCCGGCCTGGTCTTTACCCTGCGTCGGGTTTTCTACAAAAACTGGAAGCTGATTCAGTAAGTTCTGCGGCATGATGGTGTTGGACGGCATTTGCGCTGGGCCTTGCGCCTGAGGTAAATAACCGTCTCGTGCGACCTTAATTGGCGCTCACCATTCTTAAGCCATCGCCCCCTAGCGGGCGCGGTGGCTATGCTTTCAAGGAATCAGAATGCCCCAACGTCAAGTCATCAACGCCTCCGTCAGCCCCAAGGGCAGCCTCGAAACCCTGTCCCAACGTGAAGTGCAGCAACTGAGCGAAGCCGGTACCGGCAGCATCTACACCCTGTTCCGCCAATGCGCCCTGGCGATTCTCAATACCGGCGCGCATATCGACAACGCCAAGACCATCCTCGACGCCTACAAAGACTTTGAAGTGCGTATTCACCAGCAGGACCGCGGCGTACGTCTGGAACTGCTCAACGCCCCCGCCGATGCCTTCGTCGATGGCGAAATGATTGCCAGCACCCGCGAAATGCTGTTCAGCGCCCTGCGCGACATCGTCTACACCGAGAACGAGCTGGATAGCCAGCGTATCGACCTGAGCAACTCCCAAGGCATCACCGATTACGTGTTCCACCTGCTGCGTAACGCCCGTACGCTGCGCCCGGGTGTCGAGCCGAAGATCGTGGTGTGCTGGGGCGGCCATTCGATCAACACCGAAGAATACAAATACACCAAGAAAGTCGGGCACGAACTGGGCCTGCGCAGCCTCGACGTGTGCACCGGTTGCGGCCCCGGCGTGATGAAAGGCCCGATGAAGGGTGCAACCATTTCCCACGCCAAGCAGCGCATCACCAATGGCCGTTACCTGGGCTTGACCGAACCAGGCATCATCGCTGCCGAAGCGCCGAACCCCATCGTCAACGAGCTGGTGATTTTGCCGGACATCGAAAAGCGCCTGGAAGCCTTCGTGCGTGTGGGCCACGGCATCATCATCTTCCCCGGCGGCGCAGGCACGGCCGAGGAGTTCCTGTACCTGCTCGGCATCCTCATGCACCCGGACAACCGCGACCTGCCGTTCCCGGTGGTGCTCACCGGGCCGAAACATGCCGCGCCTTACCTGGAACAATTGCACGCGTTCGTCGGCGCCACCTTGGGCGAAGCGGCGCAGAAGCATTACCAGATCATCATCGACGACCCGGCTGAAGTGGCCCGCCAGATGACCACCGGCCTCAAGGCGGTGAAGCAATTCCGCCGCGAGCGTAACGACGCGTTCCACTTCAACTGGCTGCTGAAGATCGACGAAGGCTTCCAGCGCCCGTTCGACCCCACCCACGAAAACATGGCCAGCCTGCAACTCAACCACGCGCTGCCGGCCCATGAACTGGCGGCCAACCTGCGCCGGGCGTTCTCGGGGATCGTGGCGGGTAACGTCAAAGACAAGGGTATTCGCCTGATCGAGGAGAACGGCCCGTATGAGATCCACGGCGACCCGGCGATCATGAAACCGTTGGATGAATTATTGAAGGCGTTCGTGGCCCAGCACCGCATGAAACTGCCGGGCGGAGCGGCGTATGTGCCGTGCTATCGCGTGGTGCAATAAGCCAGCGGCGGTCGGTCATAGTTTGTATTCGTTTGGGACATAGCAACGCGTGTGAGGAACGAGAGTTCGGACTAGGTTTTACTATTCTGACTCATTCACCTCAGCGAGCGACCTATGGACCAACGGATATTGTCCTCCGTCACTCCTTACCTTAAGGTAAGGAATGTCACGATGGAGACCTTCACTATGGCCACCGCCACACTCACTTCAAAAGGGCAAATCACCATCCCAGTCCAGGTCAGGACAGCCCTGGGCCTGGAAACAGGCGACCGGGTGGAATTCGTCGAAATGGAAGACGGCAAGTTTTCCATGATTGCCGCGAGCAAAACCGTCAAGGACCTCAAGGGTTTGATCCGCAAGCCTGCCCATGCCGTGTCTATCGAAGACATGAACCGCGCCATCGCGGCCCAGGGAGCAACAGCTGGATGATCGGCCTGGATACCAACGTGCTGGTGCGTTACGTGACCCAGGACGACCCGGTTCAATCAGCCAAGGCGTCCCAGCTCATCGAATCACTCACCGCCGCCTCGCCAGGCTTTGTCAGCCTGGTGACGCTTACGGAGCTGGTGTGGGTGTTGCAGTCCTGCTACCAGTCGGCCAAAAGCGAGGTGGTGATGGTGTTGGAAACCTTGTTGCACACGCGGGAACTGACCGTCGAGCACGCCGATATCATCTGGCAGGCATTGCGCAAGTTCAGCGCAGGCAAAGCCGACTTTGCCGACTGCCTGGTTGAACGCTGTGGTCATGCGGCGGGCTGCGAGTACACCGCCACCTTTGATCTGAACGCGGCCAAGGCTGCGGGGATGAAACGGCTCGGCTAGCCCGCTTTGTTTGTGTAGGAGCGAGCTTGCTCGCGAAAAAATCACAGGCACCGCGTGCAATCTGAATGCCCGCGTAACCGTTGACGTTTTTCGCGAGCAAGCTCGCTCCTACAGAGAAGAGGGAGAGGAGGTTTGGTCAGCGTATCCAGCCGCCGATCTGCCAGTGGTAGCCATCATTACGCTGCACCCAATGCGGGTGTACATAACGATAGCCCTGGCGCACCGGCTCCCAATGGCCGTGCACCGCCACATAGCGCCCGCCTTCCCAACGCCAGTAACCGCGTGACCAGATATAACCCTCGCGTACCGCCGGTTCGACTTCTATCACCTGCACCGGAGGCGGCTGCGGCGCCACCACCTCAACATACTCACGTTGCACCGGCCTGCGTTCATGTACTACACGCTCTTGTACACACCCGGACGCCGCCACCACCATGGCGGCCAATGCTGCATAACGTAACAACATACAAAACCCTCGGGCGCGAACGCCCTGCACCTGCATCAGAAAGTAATCCGCCTTTATTCCAGCCGGGCTCCTGCATGGGCTTTGATTATTTTTAACAGGAAATGTCTGTCAGATTGCTGAACCCACCGGCCTCAAGTCGAACGGGCACTGCTGGCGCTGAATCTGCATGAACAGGTGAGAGAGCTCGCGCGTTTAAACCGAGCCAAAACGTTGTAATACGGCGTCGACAAACCGCCGCAACTTAGCCGTGCGCTGCCGATTCGCGGTGTAGACCAAATGCATTGATCGACTTGGCGCGTCAAAGTCCGGCAGCACCCGCACTAACTGGCCCTCGGCCAGTGCCCTGCGCAAGAAGTCTTCAGGGCCGAGCACGATACCGAAACCATCCAGCGCCGCCGACATCAGCGCCCTGCTTTCGTTGATCTGCAAACGGCTGCTTACCTGCACCCTGTGCGGGACCGCACCTTGGTAAAACACCCATTCACGATCTGCCGGGCGTGACCAGAAGGCATAGCCCAGGCATTCGTGATGCTCAAGGTCTGCCGGCGTCATCGGTGTGCCCCGCGCCTGCAAATAGGCCGGTGCCGCACAGACAACCAGGCGATACGGCGCCAGCGGCCGGGCGGTCAGGCCAGTGGTCCCCAAGGGGCCGATACGAAAGGCCGCCTCATAGCCCTCCTCTACCAGGTCGACGAAACGATCCGTAAGGTGCAGATCGATTTGCACATCCGGGTTGTCACGCAAGAATCCGGTGATCAACGGCATCAGGCTGTAGGAGCCGAACGTCACCGGAGCGGTGATTTTCAGCTTGCCACGCGGGGTGTCGTTCATGATTTGCGCAAGGGAATCCGCCGCCTTAGTCTCCGTCAGGATGTGCTTGCAACGTTCGTAGTAAGCGCTCCCCAACTCCGTAAGGCTTTGCCTTCGCGTAGTACGGTTAAGCAAGCGCGCGCCCAAGCGTTGTTCCAAGGCGGTGACATGCTTGGCCACCATTTGCGGTGACATATTCAAGCGCTCAGCGGCACGCACGTAGGAACCGAGCTCAGCAGCCATCACAAAGGCATTCATGCTTGATAAACGATCCATCATTCCCTACCCCTAGTAACAACAGCCGCGCCACAACTGCGATTTATCACCAAATGGTTGCCAATCATCATAGCCACTTCGTACTTCCATCGGAGCAAGCACATGAAGATTGGCGTAATTGGAGCAGGTTTCATTGGGCGTGCTGTGGCACAACTGGCCTTGGCCGCCGGGCATGAGGTGATGCTGAGCAATTCCCGCGGCCCGCACACCATGAGCAGCGTGGTAAGCGGCATACTCGGTGTGCAAGTTGGCAGCGCAGACGATGCCGCACGGTTCGGCGATGTGGTGCTAGTGGCGATTCCCTTTCAACACTACCGCAGCGTGCCCGCGCAATGGCTGGAGGGTAAAACGGTGATGGATGCCAACAATTACTACCCCGACCGCGATGGGCATATCCCAGAGCTGGACCGCTTTGAAACGACTACCAGCCGCTTGCTGGCCGACCATTTGACACATTCACACGTGGTGAAAGTGTTTAACGCGATCTTCGCCCCCGACCTGACGCAAGACGCCCGCCCTCACGGTGCACCTGATCGGCGGGCGCTGCCCGTCGCGGCGGATGACGCCACCGCGAAGGCCGTCGTGACCCAGCTGCTCGATGAGTTGGGGTTCGATGCCGTCGACGCTGGTGAGCTGGATGAAAGCTGGCGATTCGAGCGGGCCAAACCGGCGTACTGCGTGCGCCTGGACCAGGCTGGCTTGAAGGCTGCGCTGGCGGCGGCCGAGCGTGCGGTTGAGCTGCCCCCGGTGGAGCGACACCCGCCGCTCTCCTGAACATTTCCCCACAAAAAAGCCCGCTGACCGTCACCGGTTCAGCGGGCTTTTTCGTGGGTGAGGCTTACAGCGCCAGGTCAGAAACCGGCTTGCTTGGCTCAGCCGCAGGCTTGGCAGCCTCGGTAGCCTGTGGAGCGGCCAATTGCGGGATCGCTGGCGGTGGTGTCAGTTGCAGCACACCGGCAGTGTAGGCCCATTCCTTGGCAACCGCTTCAGGGCTGTCGTTCAGCTTGGTGCCGTAGCTTGGCACGATCTGGTGCAGTTTTTCCTGCCAGGCCGGGCTTGCTACCTTGTCCTTGAACACTTTTTGCAGCACGGTCAGCATGATCGGAGCCGCGGTGGACGCGCCTGGCGATGCACCCAACAGGCCTGCGATGGTGTTGTCGGCAGAGCTGACCACTTCGGTACCCAGCTTCAGCACGCCGCCTTGCTCTTCATCACGCTTGATGATCTGCACGCGCTGGCCGGCTTGCCACAGGCGCCAGTCGGACTGCTTGGCGTTCGGGAAGTACTCTTGCAGCGCCTTGAAACGGTCATCATCAGACAGCATCAGTTGGCCGGCGAGGTACTCGACCAGTGGGTATTCACGAATACCAACTTTGGTCATAGGCCAGATGTTGTGGGTGGTGGTGCTGGTCAGCAGGTCCAGGTACGAGCCTTCTTTCAGGAACTTGGTCGAGAAGGTGGCGAATGGGCCAAACAGAATCACACGCTTGCCATCCAGCACGCGGGTGTCCAGGTGCGGAACCGACATCGGTGGCGAACCTACCGAAGCCTTACCGTAGGCCTTGGCCAGGTGCTGCTCGGCGATGGTCGGGTTCTCGGTCACCAGGAACGAACCACCGACTGGGAAGCCTGCGTATTCCTTGCCTTCAGGAATGCCCGACTTCTGCAGCAAGTGCAGGGCACCGCCGCCGGCGCCGATGAACACGAACTTGGCGTCGGTTTCAGTCTTGGTGCCGTCTTTGAGGTTTTTGTAGCTCACACGCCACGAACCGTCGGCGTTCTTAGTGATGTCCTGCACTTCGCTCGACAGCTTCAAGTCAAACTTCGGCGTAGTTTGCAGGTGAGCGACGAACTGGCGGGTGATCTCGCCGAAGTTAACGTCGGTACCGATCGGGCTCCAGGTGGCCGCGATTTTCTGGCTCGGGTCACGCCCTTCCATCATCAACGGAACCCACTTGGCGATCTGCGCCGGGTCTTCGGAGTACTGCATGCCGGCGAACAGCGGGCTGGCCTTCAGGGCTTCGTAGCGTTTTTTCAGGAACTTGATGTTGTCATCGCCCCACACAAAGCTCATGTGCGGAGTGGAGTTGATGAACGAACGCGGGTTCTTCAACACGCCCTGCTGAACCTGCCAGGACCAGAACTGACGGGAGATCTGGAACGCTTCGTTGATCTCGACCGCTTTCGGGATCTCAACGTTGCCGTTCTTGTCTTCCGGGGTGTAATTCAGCTCAGCCAGGGCCGAGTGACCGGTACCGGCGTTGTTCCAGCCGTTGGAGCTTTCTTCGGCCACGCCATCGAGGCGCTCGACCATCTCCATCGACCAATCCGGTTCCAGCTCATTGAGCCAGACACCCAAGGTTGCACTCATGATGCCGCCGCCGATCAGCAGCACATCGACTTTCTTTGCCTCTTCCGCGTGAACGGACGTGATCCCCATCGACAAAGCCAGCCCCAGCAGGGCAGTGTTTACTTTTTTAAACATCAGTAGCACCTATGATAAAACGCCATCCGCCCTACCGCCCCCGATCATGAGTAACCCTCGTTCACGCTACGTCAGGCAACGTACCGCGGGGTCTGCACAGTCACATAAAGGCTGCAGGGTGGGCACACAAGGCCGATGGATCGACCTCACTGTTATGTCCCTTCTGCGCTGACTTCTTATCATTATTGGCTTCAGCTACCTGGGCGACAGCCAACCGCTGGGACGTATACGGGTGTACGCACCAGGGAAAGACTAGCCCAAGACGGCGCGCAGAATATCACGCTAAACAGCGTTTATGCGCCGTTTGGCCAATTGACAGGCCTAAATCGCGGCTTTTAATGCGCCCCTGTCAAGCCTGGCAGCCGCGACCTGCGGTCACAGGCGTGGAACTCTGCCGAAAATGGCGGTTCTAGACACCTTCGTCGCGGCTTGCGTAGCATCGGCGACTGTCCTTCGTGCACACCTTTCACACAGAGTTACCCATGACTATCCAGCAATCATCCGGGCAGGTACTGCCCGCGCGCAGCGCCGCCAAAATGGAAGCGGCCATGGCCGTGGGCGCCTTCGCGATCGGCACCGGCGAATTCGCCATCATGGGCCTGATGCCCGACATCGCCCAGAACCTGGGCCTGAGCGAACCCCAGGTCGGCCACGCCATCAGCGCCTACGCCCTGGGCGTGATGGTCGGCGCCCCACTGCTGGCCATCCTCGGCGCCAAGTTGCTGCGCAAACACATGCTGCTGTTGCTGATGGGCCTGTACGCCCTGGGCAACTTCGCCACCGCCTTCACCCCGACCTTCGGCTCGCTGGTGGCCTTCCGCTTTATCAGCGGCCTGCCCCACGGCGCCTACTTCGGCATCGCCGCCGTGGTCGCCTCCAGCATGGTGCCCACCGACAAACGCGCCGGCGCCGTGGCCCGCGTAATGATGGGCCTGACCCTGGCCATGCTGCTCGGCAACCCCATTGCCACCTTCCTCGGCCAACACCTGGGCTGGCGCTCGGCGTTCGCTCTGGTCAGCGTGATCGCCCTGCTCACCATCGCCCTGGTCTGGCAATTCGTGCCCCACCGCCACGACGAACAACGCAGCGACCCGCGCAAGGAACTGCGCGCCTTCACCAAACCCCAGGTCTGGATGGCCCTGTCCATCGGCGCAATTGGCTTTGCCGGCATGTTCTGCGTATTCAGCTACCTGGCGCCGACCATGCTGGAAGTGACCAAAGTCTCGCCGCAGTGGATCCCCTTCGGCCTCGCGGCATTTGGCGTGGGCGGCATCATCGGCAACATTGCCGGTGGCAAGCTGTTTGATCGCATGCAGTTTCGGGCGGTGGGTTTGATATTGGTATGGTCGATGGCGGTGTTGTTGTTCTTCCCCTTCGCCGCGGCGTCGCTGTGGGGCGTACTGGTGAGCATGGGGCTGGTGGGCACCATGGTCGCGTTGGCGGCACCGTTGCAGATTCGGTTGATGGACATCGCCCACGAAGCGCCGAGCTTGGCGGCAGCGTCGAACCATGCGGCGTTTAACCTGGCGAATGCGCTGGGGCCGTGGTTTGGGGGGATGGCGATTACGGCAGGATTGGGTTGGACCAGTACCGGCTACATCGGTGCTGCTACAGCGCTGGTGGGGCTGGGCCTCTACCTGATTGCCCGGCGGATGAAAGGCGGTCAATAACGGCTCACCTAATACCGATCAGCTAAGCGAACACAATACCAATGTGTGGAGCTGGCTTGCCTGGGAAAGCAGTGGTTCAGTTATAGATTCAGTGACTGACACGCCGCCTTCGCGAGCAAGCCCGCTCCCACAGGGATCTGGGCCGGGCGCTGATTTTGTGGGCGCTACATGGCCACTGTGGGAGCTGGCTTGCCTGCGATAGCGGTATATCAGTAACAGACGAATTAACTGCCCCATCGCCATCGCGAGCAAGCCCGCTCCCACGGGGATCTGGGCCGGGCGCCGATTTTGTGGGCAATACATGGCCAATGTGGGAGCTGGCTTGCCTGCGATAGCGGTATATCAGTGACAGATGAGTTAACTGACCCACCGCCATCGCAGCATAAATATCTAAATAACTTCGGCACGACGCTGCACCTGTGGCGAGGGAGCTTGCTCCCGTGAAGACCTGACAGCCGACGCTTATCTCCCTGACTCCCACACTCCAACTGTGGGAGATTCTATGGTTGAGGGGCAACCCTCAACCAACTTTTGGCTGATATTCGCTTTGCCCTTTCAGCAGAGCGAATACCACCCGAGCAAGCTCGCGGGCCAGTATTACCAACGCCTGTGTGGTGCTATAGCCTCGCGCCCTCTGTGCTTGATAAAACGCTTTCCATGTCTCTGTTCGGCTAGCCGCCATCGCTGCGTTATGCAGCAGGCGCCTAGCTTCTGAGTCGCCGCGCTTACTTAAACTACGACGACCATCCTTCTGTCCTGACTTGTTGACGCGCAAATCCATACCAAGAAAGGCGATAAACGCGTCCGAATTCCTGAACTCTCCCCGTTGGAAG
>NZ_WKFA01000021.1:0-89961 GCF_021605325.1 Pseudomonas sp. PA-7-1E | reverse complement strand
GCTCGCGAAGGCGGTGTGTCAGTCAACGGAGTCGTCGGCTGATCCACCGCCTTCGCGAGCAAGCCCGCTCCCACATTTTTATGCGCAGCGGCAACCTTCAAACGCAGATTTACCGTCCCCAACCCGTTTATTGAGCAGTACGCACATAGACGCAGCCCCGCAGCCTTCCTAAACTGCCGCTTGTCTTGGGGAAAGGGGCAGGCGCCGATGAATCGCAATGAATTACGCAAGGCTGACATCAATCTGATGGTGGTCTTTGAAGCACTGATGCTCGAGCGCAATGTGACGCGGGTGGCGGAGAAGCTGTTTCTCGGCCAACCGACCATCAGTTCGGCCCTCAACCGCCTGCGTACCCTCTTCAACGACCCACTGTTTATTCGTGTCGGCCATCGCATGGAGCCTACGGCGCGCGCCGAGGAGATCATCCAGCACCTGTCGCCGGCCCTCGACTCGCTGTCTTCGGCCCTGAGCCTGACCCATGATTTCGACCCGTCCATCAGCACCATGACTTTCCGCATCGGCCTGTCCGATGACGTTGAGTTCGGCCTGCTGCCACCCTTGCTACGGGCCTTGCGTCAGGAAGCGCCGCAGGTGGTGTTCGTGGTGCAGCATGTGGATTATTGGCGCATTCCCGACCTGCTGGCTTCTGGCGATATTACCGTCGGCATCACCCAGACCCGCGGGTTGCCGGCCAATGCCAAGCGCAAGCTATTGCGGCACATCCGCCCGTGCCTGCTGCGCGCCGATGCCTCGGACACCCCGCTGACCCTTGACGAATATTGCGCACGGCCCCACGTGCTGGTGTCCCACACCGCCAATGTGGCCGGGTTTGCCGATGAGTGGCTGGCAGAGGTGGGCCGCAAACGCCATGTAGTGCTCTCGGTGCCGCAATACAGTTCGTTGCCGGCCTTGCTTGCCGGCACCGACATGATCGCCAGCCTGCCGGATTACACCGCCCAGGCTATGGCCGCCAGCGGGAATCTGTTCTGCGAGCCGTTCCCGTTCGAAACCCCGACCCTGGATTTGTCCATGGTGTGGCTCAGCCACGTTGACACAGACCCGGCGGAACGCTGGATGCGCTCGCGGCTGGAGGCATTCATGAGTGATCGCGGGTTGGTAGCGAATAAAGCCTGAGGTTTATACCCGTGCTAGGGGAAGGAGGGGGGCGCCTCAAGAACGGCTAATCCTGAACGTGCTCTTCTTGAACGGGGTTGCCAATCAGCGACGCACGCAAAATACGGATACGTTGTTCGGAGTGATAGGCGCCTGCTTCCGTAAACCTGAGGAATGCTCGCGCGCAACACTTACAGCCCCAGACGCTTGAAATATTATAAGGAAAGAAATCAAAGCAGATAGGCGCGTCTTCAGACCAGAAATGGGTACCGTTCGGGTGGTATTCCTCAAGGCTGAGTTCTTGTGCCCTATCGGTCGGGATTTCGCCTATGAAGCGCAACAGGCTGCTCGCCTCGAGTGTTTTGGGTAAGGTTTCCCACCCCTGCGACAAGCCCCGAATACAAGAGCAGGCAGTAGTCTCCAGCGAAGAGCGTTCGGCAATCTGCCTGATATTTTCTGGCGTGAGTATCATTTTTATGCAGTTCCAGGCAGTAATAGCTCAGATTCGATTCTTGCTTAAAACCAGTTTATTCAAATAGCTTTCAACTCTGGGTAAAACAAACTGCAGTATCTTCGGCATGGTGTGAATAGGCAGTTGGCAGCATGCAAAATACAACGCCATTGTGGGCGATAAGCTGACACCAAGAGCAGACCATAATAGTCCAACATTTCTATTGCCACCGTTGAGTGCCATGGTGAACTTGGCGATCAATGACCCGGGATATAAGCAGCCCATGAGGAGCTGCAGGCAGACGTTGATGCAATAGGCAATGGCGATCATCGAGATGGCCAACGACGGGGTCTCCAGAATTACCTGCTGCATGCCCGCCATCGTGCCTACTGCAAAGAGGAAAAGCGCGATGACGACAATACCGTCAATAGCCAGGCCGTGCGTGGCGACGAAGGTGTGCGAAAAACGACGTATCAAAATAGCAGCGCCTTCGGCGCCTCCTATCAACACGGCCAGTCTGATCGCCAGATCAACGGGGTTCAAGGAGAGTGAAAGGCCATCAGCGAATAGGTGGAGTATCAGCGGAGCGGTGACAGGGATAATTGCCATTGAGCAGAGCGCAGTCACCAGTGACATGGAAGGGTCAAGCCCGAGCATTCTCGCGACGGCTGCATTTCCGCTGGCGGGCGGGGCGGCAACAGCGATGGCTATCGCAAGGGAAAGTTCTTGATTGCCGGTGAGGTAAAGCGAAAGCATTCCAAAAATATAAGGGCAAGCCACCACCATCAGGGCTGGAAATATCAGGGATATTTTCAAGTTTCTGGCTGCAGTGATGACTTCAGCGTTGTTAATACGCAGGAGAGTGCCCAGAACAAATATGAAAACCATGACGGGGAGCAATGGCCTCGCCAAGTCTGCAAGATAGGGAATAGCCAATCCAATTGCGCAACCGCATGCGAGTACGGTAGGCCCTCTGCGCGTAATTTCGGGCAGAATTCTATGCATATGAGTGCTCTCGAGGCGACGTCCCTTTCGGGACGCTGCTATTAGGTACGCAGAGTTATTTCAGGTGTGACAGATGGCGGTGGCGAGTTCCTGGATTGCCTCACGACCAGGCGCCCATCGATCAGAATCGAGGTAATACTTGGAAGGTCACCACTGCTTAAACTTCCAAGTACGCTGGGTTGCGCTCCTCCCAAAGGCCCACAGGCGATCAGAATGTCGGCTTCTCTTCCGACGCCCAGAATCCCCCGATTCAACTTTCTCACCTTGGCGGTGTTACCCGTTGCGAAACAGACGGCCTTTTCCGGTGGAACGTCGCCGAAACTACTGAGCAAGGCAATTGCCCTGAGCATGCCAAGCGCGGGAACCCCACATCCGGCAGGGGAATCCGTGCCAATGACGATACGGTCCAGTTGGTTCATTTCTCGTGCGTAATTCAGGGTGGTGACCGCCGCGAACTCGTTGCCGTTATGTACGATTTCCAGGGCACCCAGACAGCCTTCACACAGGCATCTGATTTGGCTGGGTGCCAGTGCGGTATAGCCGCCATTGATGTGCCCGATGATATCGGGCGCAATTTCAAGGATCTCTTCTGCACCCATGCTCTGGGAGGTAGAAATTGAAGGACCGCCCGTGTGGGTAATGGAAGTCATGCCGTGTTTGCGAGCCATCTTGACCAATTCAGCTGCACGACTGACTGACTTGACCGGGCCTATCCCGACCTCTCCCAGTTGGTTGATGCCTTGAGCAACCATTGCGGCGAAATCCTCATCCGAAAATTCATCGTTGAGCAGTGGCGCGCCGGCTTCCATTTTTATTCCGCTAGGGCGCGCATTGGAGAAAGAGCGCTGCGCTGCGATTGCCATGGCGATAGTACCGACCCTGTCGGTCGGTAGCCCCGGAACGTGCACTTCCCCGGCAGAGATCATGGTCGTCACGCCGCCCTGCAAGGAGTGCCAGATCCAATTGTGGTTGCCAGAGCGCGGGCTGTACTCACCCAGGGTCGGGTGAGTGTGGTTGTCGATCAAACCTGGCATGACCGTGCTCTGCTTGGCGTCAATCAGCAGGTCTGCGTGTGAAAAATCCACATCTGCTGCCTGACCCACGTAGGTGATCATTCCATCAACACTGACGAGGGTATCTGCTGTAATGAGTGGAGACGCGAGATCACCC
This sequence comes from Pseudomonas sp. PA-7-1E, assembly GCF_021605325.1. Taxonomy (NCBI): domain Bacteria; kingdom Pseudomonadati; phylum Pseudomonadota; class Gammaproteobacteria; order Pseudomonadales; family Pseudomonadaceae; genus Pseudomonas; species Pseudomonas sp. PA-7-1E. The sequence continues at coordinate 86,222 of NZ_WKFA01000021.1, read as the reverse complement.
GTGAGGAAAGTGCCTATATTATGAATAATTGATGTATATGGCTTATGGTTCGACATTTAATTTATCTCTTTATATCATCGAGTAACGGGTTCGAATATCCGCGCGCCACACTTGTTGAATGAACGGAAGTTCCACAAGTTGTTCGTGATGAACAAACGCTGGATCCAACGATACGCATGCCCCTCTGGATCGAAACTGGGGGTGAACTTGTCACGCGAATGGAGCATGAAACGATTGTTGATGTACACCAACTTGCCAGGTTGAATGTCCAGCGGCCGCGCTACGCTTTTAAGCGCGTTGTAAAACCTCAACAGGGTATTTTGTGCTTCGTGATCAGCGGCAATTACCATGTCCGGGTAAAACGCAGCAGTGACTCTAGGGTGAGTCAGCGGGCCGCTCAGAATTGGGTACACATGAGTTTCTTTCGCGCCTGCGGCACTGTTCCTCCAGCGGTAGGGCTGACGAATGATGAAATGTTTGCCATGTAGGATTTCAATATCGGCCTGTTCCAGAACCTGAAGGGCTTCCCTCGCATCGGCCACCCAGGTTTTCGGGCCCACCCCGGCAGGGTCACCGCGAACGCCGAGAAGCAGAAGAGCCAGCGGCGAGGTGTCTCCACGGGAGTCATAAGCCTGAAAGGCATTTTCGGTGTGCAGGTCCAACTCCAGGTCCGAACCGTTGCCGGTATACTCGCCTACGGCCTCCGGATGCGGTACCAAGTCATTGACCAGTTTTGGCCCCTCATGCTTGATGGAGTAGGGCTCCGCTATCAAACTGCCCAGGGCAACCAGCACATTTTCAGAAAGATAACCACTTTTGAAGTTCAAGCTATTAGCGTCGCCTTGCGGGCTGCCAAATGTGTCATCAATCGGAAGGTTCTCAAATACACAATAAGAAGCATCGTCATCTTTAAGTGATTCAAGCTTTTTTAGAAGTCGCGCGGGAAACTTTTGATAAGCGGTCATGCGAATGAGGTGGATGTAGTCTCGCCCTCCCGTTGGCTCGTAACAAATGTCTATGAGCGCGTCCCGAATACTCTCTTTTTCAACAGCCGTCAGCCAGAAGCTGTTGGCGTCTGCACATGAATCGTCCACACGCACTCCTTTATAGATCTGATTGATTTGTCATGAGTTGAGTTATAAGTAAGTTACGACTTTCAAGCGCTGAGGTGGGGGTCTCCGTATCCACGACCTGACAGTGTCCATGCTTTGATAAGGCCCGACCTGAGTGGGTGACTCAACCTAAGAGCTTATCTGTGTACGCACCGGTGAAATGGTGGGTGTTAAATTGGCCATCAGCATCGTAGGGTTGTCCTTCATCGGTGCTGATGATTCTTGATAACCGCCCACGATGGTAGGCAGTCATGAAGTTGAAGAATGGCGTGCTTTCTTCTCTTGTGTCCGTTATTCCGTAAAGCCTCAACTGTTTGGTTATGGCAGCTTCCAGTTGTGGCAACATATACCAAGGGCATGTTGGAAAGCAGTGGTGGGCCGCGTGGTAACCAAAATTCAAAATAATCAGATTGAGGAAGGTAAACTTTCTTGCCACCGGTACGGAGAAGGTATTCTGGATTTCGTAGTGTTTTCCATGGGTTAGCTTTTCTCCCGCCGTATACACCTGCTGGAAAGAATGCTGGAAACAGTCGACGAATCGTACGATGTGTATCCTAAGGAAGGAGGAGGCTTGCCATACCACCACAAGTATCAGGGAGAACCGGGCAAACGTAGCGAAGGCTACAATGTAAATGCACAGGCTTCCAATACCCCTTGCAACTTCGCGCCTGCTGCCGCTGAATATCACGGAGTAAATATTGGTAAGCTTGATCACATAGTAGAAGGCGGGAAGATATATTTTTTCTGCAACAATGATTGCACTGAATAGCCTCGGATGAGCGACAGCAAAGTGACCACTATCGAACCCACCAATATCAATTTTTTCGGCATGATGGCGAACATGATCTTTTCTATAGGCTTCAAATGAAAAGAAAGAGAGGCCGTTAAGGAAAGACAGCAACTCTCCGATGACAGAATTGACTTTCTTCGACTTGAAAACAGAATTGTGCGCGCAATCGTGGCTCAGGTACCAGGACCAGATTTTGGCAAGGGCAATCAAGATAATCGCACCGAGTACCGCAACGATCTGTTGAGTATACGCCAGGAATATGCCCCCTACAGTGAAGGATGCTATTGCACTTAGTATCATCACCGATGGCAACAGTCTTCGCTCTTTAGCTATTGAAATAAGCAGGGTTTTCACGTTGGCGTCTTTGATGGCGCGCAGATAATTATCAGCATACAGTAAAGACATCTCATCACCTTCAAGAGCAAAATCACTGAAACGCTTATTGAGCTGGTTTGGGGGCTAGCATTGAACAACCGATCATGCCTGGACAGGTGTAATCACTTCCGTGCGCATGTGGAACTAACGGCGGGGTTTGAATATGTGTGCATACACAATGCCAGAGATGTATTGCAGGTGTACGGCTGGCTAGGGTTCTTTTGGTGTTGCATCTGGCACCAGTGAAGGTGGTACTAGCGAGACCGTAGCGTGCGTATCCGCGTCCACGGGTTGTTCGCTGCTACTGGATTTGTAGCCGATCAGTATCACGCCGACGATGCACAATAAAACACCGGCAATATTTAAATAAGAGAGTCCTTCTTTAAGCAGAAATACCCCGATAAAGCCGAGCGCAATATTGATAATGGCGCCGGTAACGATATTGCCCGTACTGAGGTCCCATCCACTGCGATACATCATCAAAAAGCCGATTTCCATCATCAAGATGCAAAACGCGATGCCTCCCTGAAGCCAGGTCATTTGCTTCAAGCCCGCGAGTAACGTTCCACTGCCCAAAAAAAACGGCAACATCAAGGTGGACAGGATAACGATCGCCACATAAATACTGACAATTGAAACCAAGGGGTTGATCGTAGACGGTATTTTCTTCATGAGCATGTGATAGCCCACGGTGCCCAGTATCGCTACGATCGCTGATAGATAGAATGTGTATTCTTTACCTAGCACGTTCAATACTCCTACTAGTTGGGTTCAAGTTCACGAAATGTGGTGGTTTCCAAGAACCTCTGGTCCATGTACTCACCCGCGATGATCGCTCCGTATTTCGCAGGACTGCCGTCTGCGCAACAGCTGGGCAGGCACTCCACTTTGGCGGTGTAGTCTGGGTCCATAAAGAACGCCGCCGAATGGCGTAATTTGCCGGAGGTATTTATCACTCGATGCAGCGTTGCCTTGTAACGGTCATTCGTCCAGCGAGACATTAGATCCCCGACATTGACGACAAAGGCATTTGGGATGGGTTTGACTTTGATCCAGGTGCCGTTGGCACTCTGTACCTCCAACCCCCCGGTGGCACTTTCCGAGATCATGGTTATCCAGCCGAAGTCTGTATGCTCTCCAGCACCCATCGGCGCTCCCTGCGTATATTGGGTGGAGGGATAACGCAGGACTCTCAATTGGGCCATCGGCTTCTTGAATTTATCATCGAAGTAATCGATCGGCATATTGAGAGCAAGGGCAAACACGTTTAGCAGTTTTTTTCCGAACGCAAGCATTTGCGAGTGATATTCCCTCATCGCAAGCTTGAAGTCGGGTAATTCCTCTGGCCATACATTGGGGCCGTAAAAAGGTAATTTGGCTTTTACGAACTCGTCGTCAAGCGACAAGTCCGCGGCCATGTCAAAACCCTCTTTGACATCGCCCAATATGCCATCCGACTTATCAGCGCCTTCGCTAAAGTAGCCACGCATATAGGGGGATTTATGAATTTCGATTTTTTCCTTGGCCTGAACAGGCAGGTCAAAAAACGATTCTATTTGAGAGAAGACAGTTGAAATAAGCGTGTTATCTACACCGTGATTGACGACGGTGAAAAATCCGACCTCCCTGCACGCGTTGTCGATCTCCTTTACTAGACGTGGTGATATCTCTGCTCCCTGCGTCAAACTACCGACGTCAATGATAGGTATGTTCTTTTCCATGAATGCACCATGTGCTCTAAAAAAGGCGCAACGAGACCTACTCCATGAACGCTGAAGTGCACTCAGGGATAGACCGTATATAGGCCAGTGTCATTTAGTTAGACTAAAGAATTTCGTCAATCCGCAAGCGCAGTCAGTATGGACTCGACATTCTCGATCGACGCGCCTCCTGTTACCGGCTAGGTGGCGTAGCCTAGAATTCACTTCTATGAAAGCGAAGGCAAATCAGATAAAGTAAGCCTGGCTTAGTTTTTTTACCATGGAAGGGGGATTGATTAATGTTCGCAAAATTGCCGTTGACAGCCATTCGTGCATTTGAATCTGCCGCAAGACTCGGTGGGTTTAAAGCAGCCTCCGCAGAGTTGTTTGTTACCCCAGCGGCAGTATCACAACAAATAAAAGCACTTGAAAACTTACTGGGTAGTATGCTTTTTGTGCGCACTCCCCACGGTGTTCAACTCACAGCGAACGGTGAGAGGCTATATTCAAAGGTGCATCTTTCGTTTCTGGATATAAGCGGTAGTATGTCTTCGCTCAAGCCACCCGCCGACTCCAACACACTCCGAGTTTCTACCACGCCGGCATTTGCGTCTTTATGGTTGATCCCTCGGCTGGCGAAATTTTATAGCGAACATCCAGACGTTCATGTCAGTGTTGAAACCAGTAATGAAGTGGTGGATTTGTTTCGTGACTCATCTGTTGATTTAGCGATTCGTTGTGGGTTTCGCGATTTTCCAGACTTGTACAGCCACGCGCTTATGCGCGAACAGTTTGGTGTTTTCTCTCATGCCCACTGGAGGCAAGAGGAAGTTAAAACTTCGTTGAAACTTATAAATATACGTTGGGCGACGTCATCGCCCGCTTCAATTAGTTGGGCGTCCTGGTGCGCGGCTGCGAATCATGAAAGTTGGCTATCAAACGCGGTCTATCGTGAATACAACGATGAGCATTTTGCGCTCCAGGCCGCTATTGCCGGGCATGGCTTGACGCTAGCGAGCACGGTCTTGGCGGCAGACTATGTTGCGAATGGATTGCTGATTCCTTACAGACCCGACATCAAGATTCCGGGCGCGCAGTTTTCAGCTGTATGCGTGCCGGGGCGTGAGCGTTCAGGTGCCGTAAAGCAGTTTCTGGCGTGGATGGTCAAAGTAATAGCAGACTGCCATATCGATTGCCCTGTCGCTCGGGATGTCGCGTCACAGGCTGTCACTAAGCGCCGAACGTCACTGGCTATCTGATTAGGGTGTGGAGAGCTTGATCAGGCGCGTTCCTATAACAAACCCTGATCCGCACACACCTTCACCACTTGTTCCCGAAACCAGGTATTGGCGCTGTCCTGCCCACTGGTTTCGTTCCACTGCATATCCAGGGTGAACCCCGGCAAACCGTTAGGTGCTTCGCAAACACCGAATGCCGGCGCCGGTGCCAGTAACTTTTGCACGCGGCGGGGCAAGGTGACGATGAAGTCGGTGCCGGCAATCATCTTCAATGCCGCGCTGTAGCTGTTGGCCCGTGCAATCACCTGACGCTTGCGGGCCTGGCGCGCAAGCCAGCCATCGATCATGTTGGTGTCGGAGGTCCACGGCGTAGGGAATACGTGGCGCCGCTCAACGAAAGATTGCAGGCTGAACGCCTGTTCTCTCGGCGCTGAGCGTTGGTCGCACACGCAGACCAAGTCGTCCTCCAACAGCATCTGGGTCTTGAAGTCTTTGTGAGCGCGGTGAAAGTGCGGGCCGAAGCAGATCACCAGGTCCAGGCGACCTTCACGCAGGTCGTCGGCGGGGATGTCGGTCTCCAGCTTCTGCACATTGACGATTACCGGCAGGTCGGCATGGTCGAAGCGTTTCAGCAGGCGCGGCAGGATCAACTGTTCGAAATATTCCGGCGCGCACACATTGAAGGTCACGGCCTGTTGGGTCGGATCAAAAGCCTGGCCACCGGCATGGCACAGGTTGATGCTTTCCAGAATCTTGTGCACGTGCTCGTACATGGTGGTGGCCTTGTACGTAGGACGCATGCCTGCGCGGGTGTTGATAAACAGCTCATCTTCAAAGCTGGTGCGCAGCTTCTTCAGGCTATAGCTCACGGTGGACTGGCTGACGAACAGCGTTTCAGACACCTCGGTAACGCTGCTCTGGTCGTAGACGGCGATAAACACCATCAAATCCTGCATATCGAGCTTTCTGAGCAAGTTACTGTTTAGCATCGGTTTCGTCCGTAAACCCTTTGTACCGAACTCAGTACAAGACTGAGCAAAATGTTAACGGAACGCTCGTACCAATAGAAAGCTCTGTAGGGCCCTTCAATGTTTTGTGTGGGACAAAAAATGTTTGTAATACGACGTCAGCGGATATGGCGTGCGTAATGCGCCTGGTTGAAACGCATAACGATCAGCAGCATCAGCCCGCTCACTGCCATCAATGACCACCAGGCCCATTCGAAGCTGCCCAATTGGTCGCGGATCATGCCGGCAATGAGCGGCGACAGGCCGGCGATCAGATAACCGATGCCCTGCACAAACGCGGTAAGGCCACCGGCGCGGCGCGGGTTGTCGAGGTGGTCCAGGGACAGGATCAGGCTCATCGGAAACAGGCCGCCAATCCCCAGGCCGAGCAGGCATGGCCACAACAGGCTCCAGTGTTGCGGGCTGAGAATGAGCCCGCAGAAACCCAGGATGATCAGCACCAGCAACACCGCCACCACGCCACGCTTATCCTGGCGGCGGTTGGCGATGGCCGGGGTGACCAGGCCGGAGATCACTTCCATGGCGGTCAAGAAGCCCAGCAGCAAGCCGGCATTCTGTTCACTCCAACCCTGCTCGACGTAGTAGGGCGCCAGCCACGCCAGCACACAGGTGTAGGACGCGGTGCCGAGGCCAAAAAAGATCGCCAGCAACCAGGCGCGGCGATTGCTGAAAAAAGCCTCCTGAGGGCCCGAGCCGGCTTGAGGCAACGGCGGCAGTGCCGCACGCTGGGCATACCAGAACACCAGGGCCAGCAACGCCAGCAGTGCCCAGATAGCCAGGCCGATACGCCAACTGCCGGTCCGGGCTTGCACCAACGGCGAGAACGAAGCAGCCAGGGCCGCGCCGCCCATGATCGCGGTGACATACAGGCCCATGAATAACGAGACATTGGCGCTGAACCGCGACTTGATCAGCGCCGGCATCAATGCCTGAATCAGCGCAATGCCGACTCCCGCCGCGATGGCACTCACGATGAGTTCCAGTGCCGAATCCAGGAACAACCGCGACAAGGTCGCCAGCCCAATCACCAGCAGCGACAGCACAATGCTGCGATGCTCGCCCACGCGCTTGGCCAGGCCCATGCCAAAGAACATCGCCAGGCCCATGGCCATGACCGGCAACATGGTCAGTAAGGCGGCGCTGCTGAAACTTAGCGGCACATCCGCACGAATCGACGCCAGCAAGGGCCCCACGGCCGCCATCGAGGGGCGCAAGTTGAGAGCGACGAGCACTACGCTGATCATCAGCCATAGTGCGGAGGTGGATTTTGCCTGAACGTTTTCCATGGGCCTGCCTTGAATGAACAAGGGCGAATCAGGCCATGGAGCGTGCAGCGGGGCAAATCAGAAAGTCGCAGGGGCTATTGAAAAAATGCAGATGCCGAGGGGTGAGGTAAGCGCGCATTGGGCGCTGGCTGGCAGGGCGTCACGGGAGCAAGCTCCCTCGCCACAGGTCCAGCGTTGCGGGATTACAGATTCGTCAACTCCCACCGCCCTTGGTCGATTTCAAGCAGCGTCGGCCCCTGGCGATCAGCAGCAGCATGCAATGCGGTGCGAAGATGTTCGATGCCGCGGATGCTTTCTGCCGCGCAACCCAGGGCCGTGGCCACGCCGATAAAGTCCGGCGTGTAGATGCCCACACCCACCGGCTCGATGTCACGGTTGACCATGTACTTCTTGATCTCTTCATAACCCTGGTTATTCCACAACAGCACAATCACAGGAGTACGGGCCTCCACCGCGCTGGCCAGTTCCGGCAAGGTGAATTGCAAACCGCCGTCGCCGATCAGGCACACCACCGGTTGGCCATCGCCGCGCCCGAGCCAGGCACCCATGGCGGCGGGCAGGGCATAACCCAGGGTGCCGTAACCGGTGGAGGAATTGAACCAGCGGCGTGGGTGGTCGAGGTTAAGGGTCAGGTTGCCGCTGTACACCGGTTGAGTGGAGTCGCCCACGAACACCACGCCGGGCAATTCCTCCAGAACGGCGTTGAGAAACCGGGTTTGCGCACGCGTCGAAGCGTCCCAGGCAGGTTCCAGCTCGGCCCACAAACGGGCGACGCGTGCTGCACCCCAGTCGGCAGTGCGCGGCGCCAGCGGCTGGCGGTTGATTTCGGTAAGCAGGGCTTGGGCGGCAATGCGCGCATCGGCCACCAGTGCCACTTGGGGCGGGTAGTTGCGTACGGTCTGGTCCGGGTCGATATCGATGCGCAGCAGCGTTCCGGGAATGTTGAAACCGCCGGCGAAGGTGACGTCGTAGTCGGTCTCCGCCAACTCGGTGCCGATCGCCAATACCACGTCAGCTTCAGCCACCAAGGCACGGGTGGCGGGCAGTGTCTGCGTGGAGCCGATCAGCAGCGGGTGCGCGGCGGGCAACATACCCTTGGCGTTAATGGTCAAGGCCACGGGCGCGCCGAGGGCGTCTGCGAGGTGGGTCAGTTCGGTGGCGGCGTCAATGGCGCCGCCACCGACCAGGATCAGCGGGCGCTTGGCCGCAGCCAGCCACTGGCGCATCTGCTCAATGGCAGCCGGGGCTGCGCCGGCACGGGTGACGCTGACAGGCGTGCTGCCCAGCAACGCGTCGGCATTTTCCACCAACACATCCAGGGGGATCTCTATATGCACCGGGCGCGGCCGACCAGCCTGGAACAACGCAAACGCCCGCGCCAGCACGCCCGGCAGTTCCGCCGCCGACATCAAGGTGTGGGAGAACGCCGCCACCCCGGCCACCAGTGCGCTCTGGTTCGGCAGTTCATGCAACTTGCCGCGCCCGCCGCCCAACTGGCTGCGTGCCTGCACGCTGGAAATCACCAGCATCGGGATCGAGTCGGCATAGGCCTGGCCCATGGCGGTGGTGATATTGGTCATGCCGGGGCCGGTGATGATAAAGCACACGCCGGGCTTGCCAGAGGTGCGCGCATAACCGTCGGCCATGAAGCCGGCGCCCTGTTCGTGGCGCGGGGTGACATGTCGGATACTGGAACGCGCCAGGCCCCGGTACAGCTCCACGGTGTGTACGCCGGGAATGCCGAACACGTGGTCCACGCCGTAGCGTTCCAGGAGGTGCACCAATACTTCGCCGCAGGTCGCCATACAGGTCGCTCTTGTGATGGATTCGAAGCGCTATTGGAGCGGTTGGCCGGTGGCGGCAACAATCGATAAAAAGTCATACTCGCCATGTCCTCCCGTCATGGCTGCGCCCCGATGAAACGCCTCCCTCCGTTACCTGCGTTGCACACCTTCTGGGTCACGGCCCAGTGCTGCAACTTCACCCGTGCCGCCGAACACCTGCACATCACCCAGGGCGCGGTGAGCCGGCAGGTGGCCGGGTTGGAAAGCCAGTTGGGCTATGCCTTGTTTCAGCGCCAGGCGCGGGGCTTGAGCCTGACGGAGGAGGGGCGCGAATGGCTGGCGTGCGCGCAACAGGTGTTTGGCTTGCTCGCTGACGCGGTGGAGCACATCGGTGACCGGCGCCGCACCTTGCAGCTCAAAGCGTCCACCTGCGTGATGCGCTGGTTGTTGCCGCGCTTGCTGCAATGGCAAAAAGAACGCCCGGATGTGCCGGTGGAGCTCACCACGACGGTGGCCTATAACGTCGACTTTCGTCGTGAGACGTTTGACGCGGCGGTGATCTATGGGCCCATCGCCGAGCAGTCCGCCGAGGCGCGGCACTTATTCGACGAGCGCCTAACGCCGGTCTGCGTGCCTGGGTTGCTGGGCAGTTTGCGTACGCCGCAGGATTTGCAGCATCAGGTACTGTTGCACCCGACCCGAGACGAGCGCGATTGGACGTTGTGGCTCAAGGCTGCCAATGCCTGCTTGAGCGATCCCATCCAACGGCACCACTTCGAAACCTTGGACTTGGCAATGACCGTAGCGTCCCAGGGCACCGGGGTGGCGATGGGCGACAGTGCGCTGATTGGCGAGGATCTGAAGGCGGGGCGGTTGGCGATGCCGTTTGAACTGCGGGTGTCGACGGGGATGGGGTATTTCCTGGTGTATCCGCCTGGCAAGGAACCGTCGGTTGGGTTGGTCGAGCTGATGGATTGGTTGGTCAGTGAAGCCAGTGTGGGATGACAGCCAACGCCAATCTACCTGACTCGCCGCGATCCAAATGTGGGAGCTGGCTTGCCTGCGATGACGGCCTCCCAGGCGACACATATCTACCTGACACCCCCGCAATCCAACTGTGAGCGGGCTTGCTCGCGAAGGCGGCCTGGCAGGCGACACAGTTGGATTGTGTACATATCCATTCCTGCGGTAACGGCCACCTAGGGTTCCGCTTTTACAGCGGGTCACTTTTGGAAAAGAGCCCCAAAAGTAACCAAAAGGGCTCTTGCCCCACCACTCGGCACCTCGCCTAGGCTCGGTGTGCCCGTAATCCGCCAGTGATTTGGGGGGCCGCCGCCACGCGCCATCCATGGCGCGGGGCGGCTAAACCGGCATCCCTGCCGGTTTACCCCCCAAATCCCTGTCGAATTCCGGCCAGCGTGGTTTAACGGGGCGCTTAAGATCAAGATCAAAAGCAGATCAAGAGCTACTCGCTTCGCATCGTGTTTAGCGTTGACGGCGTTGGGTCAGTAACCGACCGTAAAGCGCTGGCGCGAGTGCTTCGGTGTCTCCACTTCATCCAGCATGGCGATGGCGAAGTCGGCAAAACTGATCGAACTGTTGCCGTCACTGTTCACCAGCAGCTCATCCGTGCCCAGGCGGAATTTGCCCGTGCGCTCGGTGCCGTCGAACAGGGCCGATGGCGACAGGAAGGTCCAATCCAGCTCCTTTTCCTGACGCAACGTTTCCAGGAAGTCAGCCCCGGCACTGGCTTCAGCTTTATATTCAGCCGGGAACCCTTCGCTGTCGATCACGCGCCCGCCACCGGGCAACAACAGCGAACCTGCGCCGCCGACCACCAACAAACGTTTCACCCCGGCCTTTTTCACCGGGCCGATCACGGCGCTGGCGGGAAGGGTGGCGAAGTGCGCCGCGCTGATCACCACGTCGCTACCGCTGATGGCGTGTTGCAAGGCCTCGGCATCCAGGGCATCAACCGGTTTGACCGTAACGCCTGGGCGCACAGCCAGCTTGTCGGTATTGCGGGCGATGGCGGTGACGGTATGCCCGCGACGCAGCGCTTCTTCCAGCAGTTGGCTACCGGCGCGGCCGGTGGCACCAATGATTGCAATCTTGCTCATGATGTTCTCCAACAGGGTTAAGGTTTAAAGCCAGTTACCACTTCATTTCGCCCTTGGCGACTTTGGCGCTCAGTTCCAGCGAGCTTTCGTCGGCGAGGGTGGGGTAGCGTTTTTTCATGGCCGCAATCAGGCCGGCGGAGTCCTTGGCCTTGGCGGTTTCGAGGTCGAAGGCCTTGATGTAATCGGCGGTGAAGTTGACCGAGGCCAGCGATGGCGTGCCCAGGTAATGGCCTGGCACCACGGTGTTCGGTTTCAGGTCTTCAATGCGCTTGAGGGTGGCCAACCAGTCTTTATGGGATTGCGCGCTCTGGGTATCAGCCATCCAGACGTGGATGTTTTCAGCGATAACCACACCACCAACCACGGCCTTGATCGACGGGATCCACACAAAGCTGCGATCTGGCTGCGGGCCGTCGAGGCCCACCACTTCAAGCTGCTGTCCTTCCAGGGTCAGGCTGTGGCCTTTAAGTACCTGCGGTACAAGGGTCTTGGCCGGTTTGTCTGCGCCCATTTTCGGGCCCCAGAAGGCCAGCTTGTCGGCGACAGTGGCGTTGATATGGTCGACCACCGGCTGCGGCGCCAGCACCTTGGCGTCGGGGAAAGCGGCGGTGAGGGTGTCCAGGCCGAAGTAGTAGTCCGGGTCGCCATGGCTGATGTAGATGGTGGTCAGGCGTTTGCCGCTGGCGCGGATCTTCTGCACCAGTTGCTCGGCTTGGCCTTTGCCGAATTGCGCATCCACCAGGATCGCGTCTTTCTCGCCGCTCACCAGCACCGAGCTGACCGGGAAGATCGCGGCTTCGCCTGGGTTGTACACGTCCAGTTTCAGCTCTGCCGCCGCTGCGTGGGCAGCGAATGCCAGGGCGGCAGTAGCCAGGGTCAAGCGTTTGAAGGTCGAGAACATCGGGCAGCTCCTGCCATAGATAAGGGATGCACAGAGCTTAGTTGCATAAAACGCGACAAAAAATGCGATGCTGGGACATAGTTTGTTTCTAAAAGCGGGCAAATCATGGATCGTCTTCAAGCAATGCGCGTGTTTGTCACCGTGGTGGACCTGGGCAGCCAATCCGCCGCCGCCGACCACCTTGACCTGTCGCGCCCGGTGGTCTCGCGTTACCTGGCGGAGCTGGAAGACTGGGTGGGTGCACGCCTGCTGCACCGCACCACGCGCAAGCTCAGCCTCACTGCCGCCGGGGGGGAAACACTACCGCGTTGCCGGCAATTGTTGGACTTGTGTGGGGATATGCAGGCCGCCGTCAGCGAACCCGATGATGCACCCCGAGGTCTGTTGCGCCTGAGCGTCAGCACCTCGTTCGGCCAAGCGCAGCTGGGCGCGGCGATTGCCGAATACGTCAAGCTTTACCCCCTGGTGACGGTGGATTTGCAGATGCTTGATCGCACGGTGAACCTGGTGGACGAGCGCATCGACCTGGCGATCCGCACCAGCAATGATCTGGACCCTAACCTGATCGCCCGGCGCCTGACCGTATGTCGCTCGGTGGTGTGCGCCACACCGGCTTATCTGCGCGAGCATCCGGCGCCGCAGAAAGTCGAAGACCTGGCCCGGCACAATTGCCTGACTCACTCCTACTTCGGCAAGAGCCTGTGGCATTTCGAAGAAAACGGAGAGCACGTGTCGGTGCCGGTCCACGGCAATATCACGGCCAACGAGGCCAGCACGTTGATGCGCGTGACGCTGGCCGGGGCAGGGGTGGCGATGCTGCCCAGTTATCAGGCCGGCGAGCTGATTCGCAGTGGGGAGTTGGTGCGCTTGCTGCCGCACGCCGAGCCACGACAAATGAACATCTATGCGGTGTACGCCTCACGCAAACATATGCCTTCGGCGTTGCGTAGCCTCCTGGATTTCCTGGTGCTGCGCTTTCCTGAAGAGCCGGTTTGGGATGTCGGGCTATGAGCTGAAATAAGCGCGCTGAATGACATCGCATCAGGGCAAGTTGACCTATGCTTTAAACAGCACCCTGTAGATCCGTTCAGAGGTCTGTGCCATGAGCATTAAAACCAGAAAGTACCTGACAATTTTCACCCTCTGCGCATTGGCGACAGCGCTGTATGGGACTGCCGCCTACCGCGTCGAGCAAACGCGCATGCAGCCAGCGGCGTTCGCTATCAGCTGCCATCAGGACCAATGCGTTCCCCGCACCGGCAGTTTCAGTGCGCTCAGGTAGGTTGCTCTGCCTTCAGTTGTTCACGAAACGCCTTGGGTGAAAACCCGACCCTGCGGCGAAACAGCCGTGAGAAGTTGGTCGGGTCGGAAAAACCCAGCACCTCGGACATTTCATTGATGGTCATGCTGGTGTAGGTCAGCAGGCGCTTGGCTTCCAGCAATTGGCGGTCATGCATGATCTGCAACGCCGGTTGTCCACCCAATTCCCGACACGTCCCGTTCAAGTGTGAGACCGAGATGCCCAGCTTGTGGGCCAGGTCTTCAATCTTCGGGTGTTCGCGGTAATGCTGTTCGACCAGTTGCGTAAACCGCCGAAAGTACTCACGACCCCGCGGCGCGCGTGGATGGCGGCGCTGGATCGCCTGGCGGCTGACCCATACCAACAACACGCTGACCAGGGCGTGCAGCATCATGTCCCGTGCCGGTTGGTCATCGGCGTATTCGTCCTGCAAGCGTACGAACAGGCTGTTCAAGTAATCGCTGTCCTTGCCCGCCGGGTAGCTGCCGAGTGTGTGCAGGCCATCGACGGTAGAGTCCAGTTGCGCCTGCAAGTGGCTGACCAGCGGCGCCGAAAGCGTTACCACAAACCCTTCCACATCCTCGGAAAAACGAAAGCCATGCACGCACAGCGGTGGCAGCACTTGCAGGCTCGACTCGTTAAGCGTGGTGCGCTGGCCCTCGATTTCCAGTTGTGCCTGGCCTTTGTGCACATACAGCAACTGGCACAGGTCCGCGTGCCGGTGGGGCTGGATTTCCCACTGGTATTCCCGACTGCGCCGGGAAATGGTTTCGCAGTGCAACAAATCGGGAGTCGGCCACTGCTGGCTTTCCCCGTAAAGCTTGAAGACCGGAATCGCGGTTTTGGTCATGGTTTAAATCCGATACTCAGGATAATGGTTCGGTAATCGCCCCGATTGGCGAAAAGCACAGGTTTTGACGCAGTTTTCACCTTCTTATGAGCCTCACTCAAGTGAAAAATGTCAGCCACAAGAGCAATGACAACTCTTTCACTCCATACGTTCGCGTGAAGCTTGAAGGTCATAAAAATAATGAAAACCCTGAAAACCCAAGTCGCCATTATTGGTGCCGGTCCTTCCGGATTGCTGCTCGGCCAACTGCTGCACAACGCTGGCATCCAGACCCTCGTTCTAGAGCGTCAGAGCGCCGATTACGTACAAGGCCGTATCCGCGCCGGTGTGTTGGAACAGGGCATGGTCGACCTGCTGCGCGAAGCCGGCGTCAGCCAACGCATGGACGCCGAGGGTCTGGTGCACGACGGGTTTGATATTGCCCTCAATGGCCAACTCACCTCCATCGACCTCAAGGCCTTGACCGGCGGCCAGTCGGTGATGATCTACGGCCAGACCGAGGTCACCCGCGACCTGATGGCCGCCCGCGCAGCCGCCGGTGCCACCACTCTGTACGAAGCCTCCAATGTTCAACCCCATGACCTGAAAAGTGAACAGCCGTGGCTGACCTTCGAGCACGAAGGCCAAGCCTGTCGCCTGGAGTGCGACTACATTGCCGGCTGCGACGGTTTCCATGGCGTGGCCCGCCAGTCGATACCGGCGCAAGCGCTGAAGGTGTTCGAACGGGTCTATCCCTTCGGCTGGCTGGGCGTGCTGGCCGACACGCCGCCGGTACATGCCGAACTGGTGTACGCCAAACATGCGCGGGGTTTTGCGCTGTGCAGCATGCGGTCGCCGACCCGCAGCCGTTACTACCTGCAAGTGCCGGTCGAAGAGAAGCTGGAAGACTGGGCGGATGAACGTTTCTGGGATGAACTCAAAAGCCGCCTGCCCGGCTCATTGGCCGAACAATTGGTGACCGGCCCGTCAATCGAGAAAAGCATCGCGCCGCTGCGCAGCTTTGTGGTGGAACCCATGCAGTACGGGCGCCTGTTCCTGCTCGGCGATGCCGCGCACATTGTGCCGCCCACCGGTGCCAAGGGCTTGAACCTGGCAGCCAGTGATGTGAGCACCTTGTTCCGCATCTTGCTCAAGGTGTACCGCGAAGGGCGCCTGGACTTGCTGGAAAAATACTCGGCAATCTGCCTGCGCCGAGTGTGGAAAGCCGAGCGGTTTTCCTGGTGGATGACCTCGATGCTGCATCAGTTTCCCCAGGCGGATGACTTCAGCCAGCGTATTGCCGAAAGCGAACTGGACTATTTCATTCGCTCTGAGGCTGGGCGTAAAACCATCGCAGAAAATTACGTCGGCCTTCCTTACGAGCCTATCGAATAGCCTGCTATCTTATCGAGCATTCCCACCGGTGACCGTTGCCTGTGGGCCCTGCTCGAAGGTTCTGCCGTGACTCACCTCAATCAGCCCGCTCCAACCGTTCCCGCCGTGCGCAGTATCCTGGTCGCGCTGATGATGGCGATCTTCCTGGGTGCCCTGGACCAGACCATTGTC
The DNA here is from genome assembly GCF_021605325.1 of Pseudomonas sp. PA-7-1E. Taxonomy (NCBI): domain Bacteria; kingdom Pseudomonadati; phylum Pseudomonadota; class Gammaproteobacteria; order Pseudomonadales; family Pseudomonadaceae; genus Pseudomonas; species Pseudomonas sp. PA-7-1E. The sequence goes on along the minus strand of NZ_WKFA01000021.1, from coordinate 70,193 downwards.
GCCGTGTCCATGCCGGCCATTTCCGCGCAGTTCCATGACGTCAACCTGCTCGCCTGGGTAATCTCCGGCTATATGGTGGCGATGACCGTGGCGGTGCCGATCTACGGCAAGCTCGGTGACCTGTATGGGCGCCGGCCCATGATGCTCATCGGCATGGGCCTGTTCACCCTGGCGTCGTTGTTTTGCGGCCTTGCGCAAAGCATGGAGCAACTGGTACTGGCTCGGGTTCTGCAGGGTATCGGCGCTGGCGGGATGGTCTCGGTGAGCCAGGCGATCATTGGCGACATTATTCCTCCCCGCGAACGGGGACGTTATCAGGGGTATTTCAGCAGCATGTACGCGGTGGCCAGCGTGGCCGGGCCGGTACTGGGCGGTTATATGACCGAGTACCTGTCGTGGCGATGGGTGTTTTTGATCAACCTGCCACTGGGCGTCGGTGCCTGGTACGTGGCCCATCGCACTCTGGTGGGGCTGCCGGTGCCGCAGCGCAAGCCGATCATCGATTACCTCGGCACGGTGCTGATGATCGTCGGCCTCACCGCCTTGTTGCTGGGCATCACTGAAATCGGCCAGGGCCATTCGTGGCGTGACGATCAAGTGCTGGGGTTGCTGGCCTGTGCCCTGTTGGCCTTGAGCGTGTTTGTATGGCACGAACGCCGCGCACGGGAACCGCTGTTGCCGATGCACTTGTTTGCCAACCGCAGTGCGGTGTTGTGCTGGTGCACGATTTTCGTCACCAGCTTCCAGGCGATTTCCCTGACGGTGCTGATGCCCCTGCGCTACCAGACCGTGACCGGCGCTGGTGCCGACAGCGCAGCCCTGCACTTGCTGCCGTTGGCGATGGGCTTGCCGATGGGCGCGTATTTCGCCGGGCGCATGACCTCGGTGACCGGCCGCTATAAACCGATGATCCTCAGCGGCGCGGTGTTGAGCCCGCTGGCGATTCTCGGCATGGCCTACAGCGCCCCCCAGGCGGTGGCGCTTACCAGCGTCTTCATGTTGTTGTGCGGTATCGCCGCCGGCATGCAGTTCCCGACCTCGTTGGTGGGTACGCAGAACTCGGTAGAGCAACGGGATATCGGTGTGGCCACCAGCACCACCAACCTGTTTCGCTCCCTGGGCGGGGCAGTGGGGGTGGCTTGCATGTCGGCGTTGCTGCTGGCGCTGTTGCACGATTCCAGTTTCGCCCATTTGACGAGCGGCGCACTGGTGGCCGAAGGCAGTTCCGGCAACGTACTGCTCGACGGCCTCAACGCCGCACCCGGCCCGGCGCAGGATGCGTTGCGCGACGAGCTGGCGGTGACGTTCCGGCATTTGCTGATGGTGAGTGCGGCGGTGTCGCTGCTGGGGTTGGCCGCTGCGATAGCGATGCCGAATCGGGTACTGCGCGGCCGTGAAGACAAAGTTAGATAAGCGGACGCGGAGCGTCCCAGGCGGCGTTCCCACGCAGAGCGTGGGAACGATCAGGATCAGGGGCTGTAATACCCCACCGCAACCATGAAATGCCCGCTCTTGCGCACATAGGCATGCTTGTTTTCGACCTTGCCGGTCACCGGGTTTTTCCAGCGGTATTTGTATTCGCCCTGGTCCTGTTCGGCCATCATCTGGAGGATCGGCACACCCACTGGTTTGCCATCCGGGTCCTTGATCTTGGCAAAATCGGTGTTGATCAGGCGCAGGTTGGTGCCGTGGGCGACGTAGCGCCGGGTGTTCAGGTCCACCACAAACACGTACAGGTCATCTTGCAGGAAGCCACCTTGCAAGGAGTTGATCGCCTTGAGCGTGCCGGTTTCATCCTTGACCAACGCCTCCACCGCCTTGTTGCGCAGCGCCCGTGCCTGTTCCGGCGTGGCGCGCGGCAAGTAATAACCGACCGCCAGGATGCGTTCGCCCACCCGCTGATAAAACACATGCTTGTGTTCGACCTTGCCGTCATTCCAGTTCTGCCAGCGATAGTCAGCCTGCTGGATACCCTGGCCTTCGGGCACGCTAAGGGCTTGTTTGAACGAGGCTTGCAGGTCGGGCCCGAGCACCTCGGACACATCGCGACCGATCAGCGCGGAGGAGGGCCCGCCACTGGCCAGCAGCACGCCTTTTGTATCGACCACAAACACATAGCGGTCCTGGTCGATGAACTCGCCCTGACGGCTGAAGGCGGCGAACGCCTTGTCACCTTGCTTGTGGTAGTACGCCAAGGCTTTTTCCAGCAGGGCCTTGGCGGCTTGGGCATCCGCTTCCTGTGCCGTGGCAGCATGCACCTGGCTGCAACACAACAGCAGCAGCCAGGTGAATCGGAGCAGTCTCTTCATTTACCCGTCCCTCGTTCTTGTTGGTGTGCCAAGAGCGTAGACGGTTGGCGGCAAATCAGAAGGGTTTGGTCGGCAGGTATTTACCGTCCAGGGTGATGACCGCACGGGAGCCGCCGTCCGGGTCTTCGACTTTCTTGATGTCCAGCTTGAAGTTGATGGCGCTGATGATGCCGTCGCCGAATTGCTCATGCACCAGAGCCTTCAAGGTAGAGCCGTAGACCTGCAGCATTTCGTAGAAACGGTACATGGTTGGGTCGGTCGGTACACCGCTCGGGAAGCTGCCGCGCAGTGGGACGCTTTGCAGCAGTCGGCTGGCGTCCTCGTCAAGGCCGAGTTTGCCGCACACGATGTCGGCCGCCTCCTTGGGCAGCGGGTGCTGGCCGAGCAGGGCTGCGGTGACGAATGCCAGGCTCAGCCCGGTGCCGTCGGTGAGGTCCTGCCACGACAGGTTTTTGCGTGCCTTGAGGTCGATAACGGTGTCGGCCAGGGCCAGGCGTGGGGTTTGGGCGAATTGGGATTGCAACATGGTGACGTCCTCTTGGGTTGAATAAGGTTCAGGCGGCGTGGGCGCGGGTGCTGGGGTGGTCGAGCAGGGAGACGAAGCGCCCGGTGTGCCCGTCCAAAGCGTCGATGCCGCCGGTTTCGATGTCGTACACCCAGCCATGCAGGTTCATCCGGCCTTGTTCCAGCGCCAGGGCGACCGAAGGGTGGGTCTTGAGATTAGCCAGTTGGGCGACCACGTTTTCGCGCACCAAGGCATCCAGGCGGGCAGCGTCCGAGGCATGCGTACGGGCTGCATTGATCACCTTGGCCGACTCGGCATGGCGCAACCAGTTGGCCACGGCGGGCAGGTGGTCCAGGCATTTGCAGGTAGAAATTGCAGTCATTGCACCGCAGTCCGAGTGCCCGCAAATCACAATGTCGCTGACGCCCAGCACCGCTACGGCATATTCGACTGTGGCCGACACGCCTCCCGGTTCCGGGCCGTAGGACGGCACTATGTTGCCGGCGTTACGGATGACGAACAGGTCACCGGGTTCCTGCTGGGTCAACAGCTCGGGGACTACGCGGCTGTCAGAGCAGGACACGAACAAGGTGCCGGGGTTTTGCGTGGTCGCCAGGTGTTTGAACAAGTCACTGCGAGGGGTAAAGGCTTCACGTTGGAATTTGCGAAAGCCGTCGATGAGATGCTGCATGGTGGTTCTCCTTGCGTCGCTGATGGGGCAAGGATGGAAGTTTTCGGCTATAGCGTCCAAGACCGGCTTATTATGCTTTCTATAAGTCATGCCTATAGTTGGAGCGCTGCCCATGCTGTTGCGTCATATCCGTTACTTGCTGGCCGTTGCCGAGCATCGCAATTTCACGCGTGCCGCCGAGGCGCTGCACGTGTCGCAGCCGACCTTGTCGCAACAGATCAAGCAACTGGAAGAAAGCCAGGGCGCGCCACTGCTGGACCGTTCCGGGCGCAGTGTCAGCCTGACCGACGCGGGGCAGGCCTATGTGCGTTATGCGCGGCTGGCCTTGCAGGATCTACAGGCCGGCACCCGCGCCATACATGACGTGCAGGACCTGCGCCGGGGGCATTTGCGCCTGGCCATGACGCCGACCTTCACCGCCTACCTGATCGGCCCGCTGCTGGCACGCTTCAATGCGTTGTATCCCGGCATCACCTTGAGCATTGAGGAACTGACCCAAGACCGCATCGAAGCCGCCCTGGGCGAGGACCTGCTGGATATCGGCATCGGCTTTACCGGCGAGCATGGGCTGGAGATCGACTGTGAGGCGCTGTTTGTCGAAGAGCTGAGCCTGGTCGTCAGTGCCAGCCATCCAGAACGCACACAACCAGCCTGGCTCGAACAGCCCCTGGTGCTACTGAACACAGGCTTCGCCACCCGCCGCTATATCGACGACTACTGCCACCAGCAAGGGGTTAAACCGCAGATTGCCATGGAGGCCAACTCCATCAGCGCGATCATCGAAATCGTGCGCAGCACGCCCCTGGCAACCATCCTGCCCCGCGCACTGGCCGAGGCCCAGGCGGGCCTGCATGCCGTGGTGATCAATCCACCGTTGCCGCAGCGCACCGCGGCACTGCTGAGTCGCAAGGGCGCGTATCGCAGCGCTGCGTGTGCGGCGTTTGTAGCGTTGATCAAGGCGTAGGACCGGACAGTGCGCTTATCTACCTGACACCCCGCGATCCAAATGTGGGAGCTGGCTTGCCTGCGATGGCGGCCTGACAGCCGACGCCAATCTAGCTGACACCGCACGATCCAACTGTGTGTGCGGGCTTGCTCGCGAAGGCGGCCTGGCAGGCGACACAGTTGGATTGTGTACATATCCATTTCTGCGGTAACGGCCACTTAGGGTTCCGCCCTGACGGCGGCTCACTTTTGAAAAGCGCAAAAGTAAGCAAAACGCTCTTGCCCCACCACTCGGCACCTCGCTTAGGCTCGGTGTGCCCGTAATCCGCCAGTGATTTGGGGGGCCGCCGCCACGCGCCATCCATGGCGCGGGGCGGCTAAACCGGCATCCCTGCCGGTTTACCCCCAAATCCCTGTCGAATTCCGGCCAGCGTGGTTTAACGGGGCGCTTAAGATCAAAAGCAGATCAAGAGCGGCTTGCTTCGCATCGTGGTTAGCGTTGAGCGCTACAGAGTTGTGTAGATACCTATGCCAATCGCAGGCAAGCCAGCTCCCACATTTAGATCGCGGGGGCTACATTCAAGGCGCAGCCAACCACTGCCCCACAATCCCCGCATACGCCCCCGTCGCCACACTCAAATGCAACCACTGATCCACGTAACTCTTCCAGGCCACATCATCGCGCGGCAACAAAAACGCTTTTTCACTGTACTGCATCGGTTGCTCCGGGTTGACCGCACACAAGCCCGGTTTGAGCTTTTGCTGATAACGCGCCTCGCTGGCGTCGGTGATCATCACATCGGCCTTGCCCGCCAGCAGTTCATCAAAAATCGTTACGTTGTCATGCAGGCGAATCTGCGTCTGGCCCAGGTACGCACGGGCAAACACTTCATTGGTGCCACCGGCGGGTTCGATCACTCGCACCTCGGGCTGGTTGATCTGTTCCACCGTCTGGTAGCGCTGCACATCGGCGCAGCGCACCAGTGGGGTCTTGCCATCGACCCCGAGAGACTGGCTGAAGAAGGCTTTTTTCTGACGTTCCAACGACACGGAAATTCCGCCCACCGCGATGTCGCAGCGTTGGGCCAGAAAGTCCGGCATCAGGGTTTTCCAGGTGGTGGGCACCCAGTTGATTTTGGCGTTGAGGCTCTTGGCCAGGGACTCGGCCATGGCAATGTCGATACCTTCATAGCCGCCGTCGCTGCGCAGCGAGGTGTAAGGCTTGTAGTCGCCGGTGGTACACACGGTGAGGGTGCCGCGCGCAATCACGTCGTCAAGGCGAGATGCAGCGGTGTCGGCCTGGGCGACATTGGCCAGGCTTGCCAGTACACAGAGGGCCAGAGGCGCTTTCATGGAGTCGAATCCTTGGGGCTCGGTTGAAGCAGCCATAATGCCCGTTTTTGGTAGGAACGAGCTTGCTCGCGAAAAAGCTGTGTGCGCCGCTGTGAACCAGGCACCCGCGTTATCGTTAACGATCTTCGCGAGCAAGCTCGCTCCTCCAGACAGAATGTTTAGCCAAACTGCAACCAAACTCCATCAAGGCTGAATTTACTCGCGTATCCTCGCGTGTGACGCTCAAGTCTTTCTATCACTGTGGACCGCGCATGCACGCTTGCCCCGACACTCATACCGCGACATTGCCGTCTGCGCTTGCGTTCTGGGCCTTGTTCCATTGCCGACACGCGCGCCCGCCAGATACCTCTCTCCTACGTTGATCTACCCCAAGGATGACGCGCACCTGTGCGCATCTGCCCGGCGGCGCCTGCGCGCTTGCCTGACGCAAACGTATGAGAATTCCCATGAGTGTTTTTGCCAGCCTGCATGAAGCCCAGACCTTCCTTGAACAGAACCCCGACATTGAAATGTTCGAGCTGTTTATCCTCGATAACAACGGCGTACCGCGCGGCAAGCTGCTGCACCGCGACGAACTGCTGGCGGTGTACGAAAGTGGCCGGCCTCTGCCCAGTACCATCCTCGGCCTGACCATCAATGGCGATGACGTAGAAAACTCCGGGCTGGTCTGGGAGGTGGGGGATATTGACTGCCGCGCCTACCCGATCAGCGGCAGCTTGCAGCGCATGCCATGGCGCTTGATCCCCACCGCAGCGGTGCAGGTCAGCATGCACCCCACCGAAGGCCTGCCCGCCACCGTGGCCGACCCCAGGCACCTGCTGGCCAATGTTATCGAGGCGCTCAAGGCCGACGGTTATTACCCGGTGATGGCGGCGGAGCTGGAGTTCTATCTGCTCGACCAGAAGCCCGACAGCAACGGCCGCCCGCAACCGGCGCGGGATGTGGATGGCAATCGCCCGCGTTCGACGCAAGTCTACGGCCTGCGCGAACTGGAGCAGATCGAGCCGTTTCTTGCCGACCTCTACAGCGCCTGCAAACTGCAAGGGATTCCGGCGCGCACAGCTATCTCCGAGTACGCGCCGGGGCAAGTGGAAATCACCCTCGAACACCGCACCGACGCGCTGCAGGCGATGGACGAAGCCGTGCGCTACAAACGCCTGGTCAAGGGCGTGGCGCACAAACATGGAATGAGCGCCTGTTTCATGGCCAAGCCGTTCGACGACCTGGCCGGCACCGGCATGCACATGCACGTCAGCCTGGCCGATGCCCAGGGCAATAACCTGTTTGCCAGTGAAGCGACCGACGGCACGCCACTGCTGCGCCAAGCCGTGGGCGGCATGCTCAGTACCTTGCTCGATTCACTGTTGATGTTCTGCCCCAACGCCAACTCTTATCGACGCTTCCAAACCAACAGCTATGCGCCGCTCGCTGCCACCTGGGGCGTGGACAACCGCACCGTCAGCCTGCGCGTGCCCGGTGGCCCGGCTCTATCCCGGCATATCGAACACCGCATCTGCGGTGCCGACGCCAACCCCTACCTGGCGGCTGCTGCGATCCTGGCCGGGATTCATCGAGGCATCCGCGAACAGCTCGACCCTGGCGCCCCGGTGCAAGGCAACGGCTACGCCCAGGCCAAGGAACTGCTGCCCACCGACTGGCTGACCACCTTGCGCGCGCTGGAAACCTCCCGCTGGGCACCGGATGCGTTCGGGCGCGAATTCCTAAGCGTTTACCTGGCGGTCAAACGTGCCGAATACCGCCAGTTCATGGGCGAGGTGGGGGAGCAGGATTGGCGGTGGTACTTGCATCAAGCGTGACCGGTTTTAGCGGGGTGGGCTTTCGACCTTTTTTTCACGTTGCGAAGGTTAAGCTGCGGATCAAGGTCGTTCACTACCGTTTCATTCACATGAGCCCGCGATGTCGCCACAACCTCCATCCTCCATCGAGACCGAATTCACCGAGCGCTATGACCGTGAGCATGCCAGGGGCTGTGGCGACCCGCGTCCGCCCAGGCTGTTGCAGCGCCTGTCGGCGTGGCGCGATGCGCGGTTGGTACGCCAGGCCCTGAAAGTGGCGGGCGAGCCAGGGCTTATCCTAGACCTGGCGTGCGGTTCCGGGCGCTTCTGGCCGGTGCTGGCCGAACACGTCAACCGTGTGATCCTGGCCTCGGACAACTCCCAGGCGATGCTCGATCACGCGCGCACCCATCACCCGGGTACGTTGCTCAAACGTGTCAAAACATTCCAGGGCTCGGCGTTTTCCATTGGCCTTTCGGCGAATGCGGTGGACTGCATTTTCTGCCTGGATTTGTTTCGCCATGTGCCCGGCAGCGATGCACGGCTCATGTTATTGCATGAGTTTCACCGCGTCAGTCGCGACACGGTGATTGTTGCCGTGAACGTGGGCACGCCGGTAGAGAGCGAGTTTCGCCAAGCCGGCTTCAAAATCCTCAATTACCAAGAGTTCCTGCCGGGCTCGCGGCGATGGTGCGTCTACGTTTTGCGTAAGAGAGGATAACGCCCGTTTGTCGGACTATTCTTCATCTCCTGTCGGAGTTTTCATGATGGCGTGTGCACTGCGGATGCTCGCAAGCCCCTTTCGCGATATATACTGCGCGCCATTCTTCAAGGGAGAGCCGTGTGGCCATCGATATTCACTGGATCTGCGACAACGATAGCCTCGGCCAGCATTGCGCCGAATGGCAGCAGTTGCCATTCGTCGCCCTCGACACCGAATTCATGCGGGTCGACACCTTTTACCCTATTGCCGGGCTGATCCAGATCGGTGATGGCGTGCGCGCTTACCTGATCGACCCCCTGACTATCGACAATTGGCAACCCTTGGCCGCCTTGCTGGAGAACCCGGCGGTGATCAAGGTGGTGCACGCCTGCAGCGAAGACCTGGAAGTGCTGTTGCGCCTGACTGGCAGCTTGCCAGTGCCGTTGTTCGACACCCAATTGGCGGCGGCGTACCTCAACCTCGGTTTCTCCATGGGCTACTCGCGCCTGGTGCAGGCGGTGTTGGATATCGAGCTGCCCAAGGGCGAAACCCGCTCCGACTGGCTGCAGCGGCCATTGTCAGAGACGCAGGTCAGCTACGCCGCCGAAGACGCCGTGCACCTGGCCGAGGTTTACACCCGCCTGCGCCCGCAACTGTCGGACGACAAATACGCGTGGGTATTGGAAGACGGCGCCGAACTGGTGGCCAACCTGCGCCGTGAGATCGACCCCTACGAGCTGTACCGCGACGCCAAGCTGGCGTGGAAATTGTCCCGTGCCCAACTCGCAGTGCTGCGTGAGCTCTGCGCCTGGCGCGAGCAGCAGGCCCGTGCCCGCGACTTGCCGCGCAACCGCATCGTTCGCGAGCACTCGTTATGGCCCCTGGCCAAATCCCAGCCGGATAACCTCGCCGCCCTGGGCAAGATCGAAGACATGCACCCGCGTACGGTGCGCCAGGACGGCCAGTTCCTGCTGGACCTGATCAAACGCACTGCCAGCCTGCCCATGGACCAATGGCCGCCTGCCGTGGCAGAGCCGTTACCGGTGGACGCTGCAGCGTTGATCAAGCAACTGCGGGCCCTGGGCCAAACCTTCGCCGAGCGCCTGGACATGGCGCCGGAACTGATGCTGCGCAAGAAAACCCTCGAAGCCCTGGTTAAAAGTGGCTACCCCGATGGGCCTTACCAATTGCCAGACTCGCTGCGTGGCTGGCGCCGCGAGTTGATGGGCCAGGCGTTGCTCGACAGCCTGGCCAATGCCGGAGAACAGCCTTGAAACGTATTTGCTCCATCTACCGCAGCAAGAAAAAAGACGGCATGTACCTCTATGTGCTCAAAAGCGATGCCCTGGAGCGCGTGCCCGAGCCGTTGATGGAAGCCTTTGGCAAGGCGCATCACGCCTTTGACATGGTGCTGACGCCGGAGCGCAAGCTGTCGCGCGAAGACATCGCCGTGGTGCTGGAAAACCTCGACAAGCAGGGCTACCACCTGCAAATGCCGCCGGCCGAGGACGAGTACATCGAGCACTTGCCCGAAGAGCTGCTGCGCCGCAACGACCCGATGTGATCGACCAGTGCCCGCTTCAGGGCACAGCTTCAATGGAATCGTATTAGAGGACGGTGGCCGTAAGGATGCGGGCGGCCGTCTGCACTGTTTTTTCAAAGGTTTGAACCATGCGTGTTCTGATTGCTGAACAGGATCATCCGCTCTACGCCCAATTGCTCAGGGACGCCGCCCCAGACCTCGAAGTGCTGACCAGCGGCGACTCGGCCGAACTCTCGCGCCTGGCCGCCGACTGTCCGGTGTGGCTGGGCCAGCCCGATCTGTTGGCTACCCTGCTGCGCCAGGGCCATCATCCGCAATGGCTGCAATCGACCTGGGCGGGCATCACGCCACTGCTGGCCGATGGCTTGCCACGCGACTACCGGCTGACCCGCGCGGTAGGCATTTTTGGCCAGGTCATGGCCGAGTTTGTCCTCACCTACATGCTGGGCCACGAGCGTGAAGTGCTGGCGCGGTTGGTCAGCCAGGTGGAGCGCAAATGGGATAACCGCATGGGCCAGAGCCTGGCGGGGCGTAAGGCGCTGATCGTCGGCACCGGTGACATCGGCCAGCGCGTGGCCGAGTTTCTGCTGCCGTTCGGCGTGCAGTTGTATGGCATCGCCAGCCAGGCCCGCGAGCAGGCACCGTTTATCGAAGTGGCGGGGCTCGACCAGTTGGGCCGGCTGGTGGGGGAGGTGGATTACGTGATCAACCTGCTGCCCAACACGCCTGATACCCATGACCTGTACGACGCGGCGCTGTTCAAGCAATTCCAGCCCACCGGGTTGTTTATCAACGTCGGACGCGGCGTGGCGGTGGTGGACGCCGATCTGGTCGAGGCGCTCAAAGAAGGGCACCTGGCCGGCGCGGTGATCGACGTGTGCCGCCAGGAGCCCTTGCCGCAACGCCACCCGTTCTGGACGGCGTGGGGTTTGCTGTTGACCGGGCACAGCTCGGCCCCGACCTCGCCGCCAATGATGGTGGAGTTGTTTGTGCAGAACCTGCGGGCGTATCAGGCCAAGCAAGCGCTACGCGGGGAAGTGGATTTCGAGCGCGGGTACTGAAGAGCTTGCCCGATGGCCTCATGTAGGAGCGAGCTTGCTCGCGAAAAACTCACAGGCGCCGCGCTTATTCAGAAAGTGCGCGTCATCGTTGACGTTCTTCGCGAGCAAGCTCGCTCCTACAGAGGATGAGAGGGCGATGCTTAGAGACTGAAGTTCCCCTCGGACACCAGCTCGCTCAACGGCTTGCGCGGGCTCGGCATTTCGCGCCCTTGCAGGTACTCCGGCAAACTCGACTTGTCACCCAGCTTGCCCACCGCCACGGCCGCATGCAGCGCATAACCCTGGGGAATCTTCAGCTCCTTGCGGGTCAGTTCCTGGTCGAAACCGGCCATGCCGTGGGTGTGCCAGCCACTGAGGCTGGCTTGCAGCGCCAGGTGGCCCCAGGCCGAGCCGGTGTCGAAGGTGTGCCACAGCGCCGGGGTTTCTTCGGTAGCACCCGGGGCGATGAAGTCGGTTTTCGACGCGATGATGATCAGGGCCGACGCATGCTGCGCCCAATTGCGGTTGAATTCATTCAGCAGGCCCAGGAAGCGCTCCCAGTCCGGCGTGTCACGGCGCGCATACAGAAACCGCCACGGCTGCGAGTTGTAGGCCGAAGGCGCCCAGCGTGCTGCTTCGAAGAAACTCAGCAGCGTCTCCTGCGGGATGCTCTCGCCGGTAAAGGCGCGGGGCGACCAGCGCTCGGTGAATTGGGTGTGGATCGGATAATCGGCAACACGGGGGTTATTGCTCATGGACAGACCCTGATGAAAAAAACGGGATTCAAAACTACTGCGCCCACCCAGGCCTGACAAGTCTTGCAACACCGTCAGTCGTAAGCGCTTGGCCCCAACGGGCTTGGGCACTAGACTGGCGGCCTTTTCACCTTCCGATACTGATGCAGAGCCATGGCCGCCAAAGTCGAACCTTTCTGGATACGCAAAACCCTTGAGCACCTCGACCAAGAGGAGTGGGAGTCATTGTGCGACGGCTGTGGCCTGTGCTGCCTGCAAAAGCTTGAGGATGAGGACGACAACAGCGTCTATTACACGCGTATCGCCTGCAAACTGCTCGACCTGAAAACCTGCCAGTGCACTGATTACCCCAACCGCCGCGCCTCGGTGCCTGATTGCATTCAGCTCACACCGGGCCAGGCCGATCAGTTCGAATGGTTGCCGCCGACCTGCGGTTATCGCCTGGTCAGCGAGCGCAAGGACTTGCCGCTGTGGCATCACCTGGTCTGCGGCGACCGTGACGCGGTGCACCATGAACGCATTTCCCAGTCCGGGCGCATGCTCAGCGAAGGCAGCGTGCCCGAGGACGACTGGGAGGATTACCTGATTTTCCGCGCAGGCTGAATGAGGAGTGTGTATGAAGGTGGCCGCCAAGTGGGCAGCGGGCCTGGTCGTGCTGGCGCTGAGCGGGCCGGGCTGGTGCGCGAAGAAAGTCGACCTGGATTACCACATCAAGCTGTTGCCCCAAAGCCAGCAGGCGGAGGTGCGCGTCAGCCTGTCCCAGGGCGCGGCGGTGCGCAGCCTGAACTTCGACCTGGGCCGCGACGGTGACTACAGCGACTTCAAGGCCGATGGCCAGTGGCAAGTCACGGGCAACCGTGGCCTGTGGCAACCCAGCCCTGACAAGGCCAGCCTGACCTACCGGGTGCGCCTGGCCCATGCGCGCAAGCCCGGCGTGTATGACACACGCATCACGCCCGGCTGGGCGTTGCTGCGCGGCGAAGACCTGGTGCCGGCCGCACGTCTCGACCAGCAAGACGGCGTCGAGCTGGTCTCACGTCTGATGTTCGAACTGCCGACGGGTTGGAAGAGCGTCGAAACGGCCTGGCCGCGCATCGGCCAGAACAAATTCCGCATCGACAACGTGTCCCGCCTGTTCGACCGTCCCACCGGCTGGATGCTGGCGGGCAACCTCGGCAGCCGCCGCCTGCGCCTGGGTGAAACCGACGTCACCGTGGCCTCGCCCAAGGGCCAGGGCATGCGCCGCATGGACGTGCTGACGTTGCTGACGTTTGTCTGGCCCCAGGTGGAAGCCGCGTTCCCGCGCCATCCCGGCAAACTGTTGATTGTCGGTGCCAGTGACCCGATGCGGCGGGGCGCTTATTCGTTACGCGATTCGATCTACCTCAACAGCCGCACGCCGCTGGTGGGCGAAAATGGCAGCAGCCCGTTGCTGCGCGAAGTGGTGCAGGCCATCGGACGCTTCAATGACCACGACAGCAGCGACTGGATCAGCGAGGGCTTGGGCGAGTACTACGCGATTGAGCTGATGCGACGTGCCGGTGGCATCACCGATGAACGCTATGCGGCGATCCAGGCGCGGCTGACCAAAGAAGGCAAAGACGTCACCACTCTCAAAGGCGAGCACGTCAACGGCGCGAGGCTGGCGCGTTCGGTGGTGGTATTGCAGGAGCTGGACCGTGAGATCCGCGTGAAGACCCACAACAAACGCTCCCTGGACGATCTGGCGCAGGCGTTGATGCGGGTGAACAGCGTCAACACCAAAGAATTCGTGCAGTTGGCCGAGAGTGTGATCGGTGAGTCGTCGGTGGTACTGGACAGCAAACTGCTGCGCTGATCCAAACCCCTGTGCAATTCAAAATGTGGGAGGGGGCAAGCCCCCTCCCACATTTGAATCTCCAGCATGTCCAAGTCTCAGGTCAGGCTTTAGGTTTCACCGCCTTTTCAGCCGCCACTTCGGCCTTGGTCTTCAGGTTCTTCAACTCTTCACCGGCCCGTTCGATCTTGGTGCGCACGCTGTTCATTTCCTGGCGGCCCTGTTCCAGTTTGTCCTTGAGCGAACTGTGCCCGGTAAAGCCACGGGCCAGTGCCACGCCACCAATCGCCACCTGGATCAAGCCGAAAATCCCGCCGCGGCGCAAGCCTTTACCCACCATCATTACCCCGCCGGCCACCGAGCCGATGCGCTCCCAGCCATGCACGTTCTGGGTGGGTTGAGGCTTCAAGGGGGCGGCTTCGATGATAGGTCGCAAGGTTTTGCTGTCGCTCATGATCAGTCTCCAACAAGGGCAAGTGTTATTAGCTGACTGCGCGCATGTGCCGGATGTTCCCGCAATGTCAGTACTTGGGGCCCGAACGGGTGTTATTGCCCTTGGCCAGTCGGTCGTAGAGCACCACGTTGACCGTGGCCGCCAGGTTCATGCAGCCGGTGGTGGGGATGTACACCACATCCTCGCACCAGTCGCGGATCTCTTTGTCCAGGGAGCCGTCTTCGGGGCCGAAGATATACAGCGCGCGGTCGGGGTGGGTGTATTCAGGCAACGGGCGGGCGCCGTCGACCAATTCCACGGCGACCGGGATGCAGCCTAAGGGCAGGATCTTTTTCAGGTCGTCGATGCCGATCAGCGGGATATCGTGGTGCACCTTCTTGGTGTCGGTGATGAAATCCCGGGCGCGCTCGTAACGCACGCCGGTGTAGAACACCGAGGCCACGCCGTAACAGCCGGCGGCACGCATCACCGAGCCGACGTTTTCGGGGGATTTGGGGTTGTACAGACCGATGCAGCTGTAGCGTTTATTGCCCACGGGGAAGGGTGCCTTGAGAAAAACGGCGATTATACGGCCTGGGGGGATGCAGTGCTTGGACGATCGTCATCGCGGGCAAGCCCGTCTCCCACCGGGAAATGCATTCCTACTGTGGGAGCTGGCTTGCCTGCGATGAGGCCGAAGCAGGCAAAGAAAAGCTTCAGTCGTCCTTCTTCATTAACCCCGCCAACGCCGCAAACGGGTTGTGCGTCGCCTTGGCAATGCTCGGGCTGCTGGTGGAGCCTTCGCCGAAGTACTGCTGGTCGGTGTAGCGCGAGTGTTCGTTGTCGTGGCAGTACAGACACAGCAACTCCCAGTTGGAACCGTCCTGGGGGTTGTCATCATGGTTGTGGTTGCGGTGGTGAACGGTCAGTTCACTCAAGCGCTTGCCGGAAAACTCACGGGCGCAGCGGCCACACACGTGGGGGTACATCTTCAAGGCTTTATCGCGGTAGCCCATTTCGCGGTCGCGCTGGGCATCGGCGAGGATGCGGTCCAGCTTGGCGGTGTGGGAGGGTGGGTTATTCGAGCTCATCATGGCTCCTGGCTATTATTGGGTGGTTCACGGACAAGGTTGATTCTAGCCGCTCCCACAGGGGATTGGCGCTATTGAATCAACCGTGATCAGCCCTTGAGCTTCTCTGCAATCCAGATGGTATGCCGCGTGCCCTTGTTGCCATGGGCAAACACTTGCACTTCCTCGGCCTTGAAACCGGCCTTGCGCAGTTTGTCACTGAACAGCTTGTCGGCGCTGGCCGACCACACCGCCAGCACACCCTTGGGCCGCAGGGCCTTGGCGCACGCGGCCAGGCCACTGGCCGAGTACAGCCAACTGTTAGCTTTTTGCGTGAGCCCCTCGGGGCCGTTGTCGACGTCGAGCATGATCGCATCAAAGCCTTGGGGCTCGGCCTGCAGTACCTTGGCCACGTCTTCCAGGCGGACCACGGTGCGCGGGTCCAGCAGCGGGCGTCCGGATTTCTCCCCCAGCGGCCCACGGTTCCATTCCACGACGCCGGGCACCAGTTCGGCCACCACCACTTCGGCGCTCTTGCCCAAATGCTTGAGCGCCGCGGCCAAGGTAAAGCCCATGCCCAGGCCGCCGATCAGCACACGTGAACCCGGGCGCCCGGCCACTTTTCGGCAGGGAATCTCCGCCAGGGCATCTTCGGAGCCATGCATGCGCGTGTTCATCAACTGGCCACCGTCACCGCCCTGGATCTTGATGACGAAGTCCTCGCCGTATTCGAACAGGCACAAGGCACCGCCGTTGTCGGGGATTGGGGTGGTGTCCAGCAGAACAAAACGTTTCATGGAAATCTCATTGGGAAGGGCATTCTTGCGCGGTTGGGAGTAGCCTTAGGGCATTCCGGTCAGGCCATGGAGCCATCGATGAAGTGCAGCATTCTAACGGTCATTGTGTTGAGCGCGCTCGCATTGGGTACCGCGCAGGCTCAGGAGTTACAAACCGTACCGGTCGCGCCCACGCCAACCCCAGGCGCGCCGGGCACGCCAACACCCACGTTGTACCCGCAAGTCACACCGCCCGTTGCGCCCAAGACCCAGAATGGCTCGCCGCCGCTGGCGCCCATCGTGCTGCCGGCGCCGCCCAAGGACCAGACGGTCCCCGGCCTGCAGCAGAACGACAGCAAGCCGAAAACGCCGGGCGGTTAGACCAGACCGAGGGCCTTGAACACAAAGGCATATTCGAGGGCGACGTCACGTAAGCCCTGATAGCGCCCGCTCATGCCGCCATGGCCGGCACCCAGCTCGGTCTTGAGCAGCAGCAGGTTGTCGTCCGTCTTGATATCCCGCAGCTTGGCCACCCACTTGGCGGCTTCCCAGTACTGCACGCGGCTGTCGTTATAGCCGGCGATCACCAGCGTGGCCGGGTAAGCCTGGGCGCTGACGTTCTCGTACGGCGCGTAAGCCTTGATGCGGGCGTACACCTCGGGGTCCTCGGGGTTGCCCCACTCGTCGTACTCGGTGATGGTCAGCGGCAGTTCCGGGTCGAGCATGGTATTGAGCACATCGACGAACGGTACTTCCGCAATCGCCGCCTGGAACAATTCCGGGCGCTGGTTGAGCACCGCGCCGATCAGCAGGCCGCCGGCACTGCCGCCGCTGATCGCCAGTTGTGGGGAGGTGGTCAGGCCCTCGGCAATCAAATGTTCGGCGCAGGCGATAAAGTCGCTGAAGGTGTTCTGCTTGTGTTCCTGCTTGCCGTTGCGATACCAGGCTTCCCCCAGCTCACCGCCGCCGCGCACATGGGCGATGGCAAACGCCACGCCACGGTCCAGCAAGCTCAGGCGCGCATGGGAGAACCACGGGTCCAGGCTTGAGCCGTAGGCACCGTAGCCATACAGGTACAGCGGCGTCGGCTTGCCGAGCTGGTCACGCTTGACCACCAGGCTGATGGGTACCTGGGTGCCATCGGCAGAAGTGGCCCACAGGCGTTGGCTGATGTAATCGTCGGCGTTGAAGACGCCCAGCACCGGGGTTTCCTTGAGCACGACCTGCGCGCCTGTCGCCAGGTCGAGCTGGCGCACTTGGGCCGGGCGATTCAAGGCCTCATAGCGCAGGCGGATCTTGTCGCTGGGGAACTCCAGGCTGTTCTGCACGTAGAGGCTGTAGGCGGCGTCAGGCAATTGCACCCGATAGGCCGGCACATCCTCCGGGTGCACTTCGATGACCGGCAGGCCACCGATGCGCAGGCTCAAGGTCATGGCGCTGGCGTTCAGGCTCACGCCGTCAAGCATGACCTCGTCGCTGTGGGGGATCAGGTTCTGCCAGTCGGCTTCGGTGGGCGGCGTGCCGGTGTCGGCGGCCACGTACAGCGCATGGTTGATGCCGTCGCGGTTGCTGCGGATAAACCAGGTCCACTGGCCATTGCGCTTGCCGTGGTCGACGTCGTATTCGTGGTCTTCGACCCGTGGCGCCAGGCAGGTGAAGGCCAGGTGCGGTTGCTCGGCGTCCAGCGCCCAGACTTCGCTGGTGGTCTTGCTGCCCAGGGCCAGCAACAGTTGGCGTTCGGAGCTTGAGCGGTAGCAATGCAGGAAGAAACGGCCGTCGGGCTCGTGGAAGACTTCCTGCGCTGCGGTGCCGTCCAGGCGATAGCGATACAGCTTGTGCGGGCGATGGGTGTCGTCCAGTTCGCCGAAAAACAGCGTCAGGCTGTCATTGGCCCAGGTCATGCTGCCATCGCAGTTGTCGAACGCCAGTTCGCTGACCTTGTCGGTCGCCAATTCCTTCACGAACAGGGTGTAAATCTCTTCGCCGCTGGTATCGAGGCTGTAGGCCAGGCGTTGGTGATCGGGGCTGATGCTGAACGCGCCCAGGGAGAAAAAGCCGCCATTGGCCAGCACGTTTGGGTCCAGCAACAGCTCTTCGCTGCTGGTGTCCACCTGGTTGCTGTCATCGGCCGGGCGGCGGCAGCGGTAGTGGCGGGCGTATTCGTCGCCGGCGGTGGTGCGGGTGTAATACAGGTACGGGCCCCAAGGGGAGGGCAGGGACAGGTCAGTTTCCAGAATGCGGCCCTTGATCTCGTCGAACAGGGTCTCGCGCAACGCCTGCTGATCGGCCAGTTGGGCTTCCTGCCAGGCGTTTTCGGCCTTGAGGTAGTCGAGCACCTCAGGGTTGTCGCGTTCTTGCAGCCAGGCGTACGGGTCTGGGCCTGGGGCCTTGCGGGCAATCGGTGCGGTGGAAATAGGCATGGATAATTCCCTATCTGGCAGACGGTGGCAGGCATTGCAGCCGCGACACGCAAAAGCCGTTATCATAGCCGCCTGTTTGCCAACCTTGCCATGGACACCATGACCGAGAACGACTATCTGACCGCTTGGGGCCTTTACGCCTTCGCCGCTTTGGGCTGCCTGTTGGTGTGGTGGCGCATGACCCGCTGGATCTGGCGCTGGCTGCGCGAGCCCCTGCAATTGCTGATGGCGGTGTTGCTGCTCAGCCCGACCATTGTCGACCCGGTCAAGACCCAGTTTGCGCCGGCCGTGGCCATTACCGCCCTGGACCTGGTGCTCAAGGTCGGCAACAACGCCTGGCGCGCCATTTCCGACCTGTTCATGTACACGATGATCGCGTTTGCCCTGTACATCGTGTTTGTGCTGATCCGCTGGCCCATCGAGCGCGCCGCCAATGCTCGCCGTGAGCGCAAGGCTGCTGCGGATGCGGCCTTGGCCGCCGAGCCGGAAGACGACGAACCGTTCCGTCGTCCGGCGCCTGCCGGTGGTATGCGGGTCGAACCGCGCCTTTAACGTTGTCTGCCCTGCAGCGAGAGCCCTGGCATGTGTGAATTATTGGGCATGAGTGCCAACGTCCCCACCGATATCGTGTTCAGCTTTACCGGGCTGATGCAGCGCGGTGGGCGCACTGGCCCGCACCGCGACGGCTGGGGTATTGCCTTCTATGAAGGCCGTGGCCTGCGCCTGTTCCAGGACCCGGCTGCCAGTAGCGAGTCGGAAGTTGCATTGCTGGTTCAGCGTTACCCCATCAAGAGCGAAGTGGTGATCGGCCATATCCGCCAGGCCAATGTGGGCAAGGTCAGCCTGGCCAATACTCATCCGTTCGTGCGCGAACTGTGGGGGCGTAACTGGTGTTTTGCCCACAACGGCCAACTGGCGGACTTCAATCCCCGCGCCACCTTCTACCGCCCGGTGGGCGATACCGACAGCGAAGCGGCGTTCTGCGACTTGCTCAACCGTGTGCGCGAAGCCTTCCCAGAGCCGGTGGACATCGAACAGGTGCTGCCCGACCTGATCGCCGCCTGCGCCGAATACCGCAGCAAGGGCGTATTCAACTGCCTGCTCAGCGACGGCGACTGGCTGTTCTGCTATTGCTCGACCAAGCTGGCACAGATCACCCGGCGGGCGCCTTTTGGCCCGGCTCGGTTGAAAGATGTCGACGTGATCGTCGATTTTCAGGCCGAAACCTCCCCCAATGATGTGGTAACGGTGATCGCCACCGAGCCGTTGACCGACAACGAAAACTGGACCCGCTACGAACCGGGCCAATGGAGCCTGTGGCGACGCGGTGAATGTGTCAGCCAGGGCGTTACCGAGTAAGGAATCGAGCATGTTGCTTAGCTATCTGCGGTTGGTGCTGTTTGCCGTTGGCTTGTTGGTCGGCGTGCAGGTGCCGGGGTTTATCAATGACTACGCCAAGCGCGTCGAAGCCCACTTGATCGAGGCCCAGACCGGCTTGCGCGGTTTCGAGTCCACGGCGCAGCAGTTTTTCAACGGTGATATGCAAGCCTTGGTGGCGCATTACCGTGCCAGCGATGACCCGGTATTCCAGAGCGACGCCAGCAGCCTGGGCGCTATGCTCGATCGCCAACTCGAGTTGGACAAGCAATACCAGGCCATGCAAGGCCCCTGGTACATCCGTGCCCTGCAAGTGGCGGTGGCTGCCGACCCGGATATCCGTTCGGAGACCTGGAATGGCTACAGCTACCAGATTCTGCTGACGCCTGAAGCCATGGGCTGGGGCCTGGGCGGGGCGATGCTGTTGTCGTTCGGCATCGAGTGCCTGTACCGCTTGATCGACTGGGTGGTGTTGGGCGGCCGGCGCCTGCGCCAGAGCCGGCCCATCGAAGAACGGGACCTCAAGGGCCTCTAACGACCCACTGATCGTTCCCACGCTCCGCGTGGGAATGCTTTTTCTGACGTTCCGCGTCGCGCTTGGAGGCGCAGAGCGCCCTAGGCTGCGTTCCCACGCAGAGCATGGGAACGATTAATCGGGTTTATGCAGTTGCATGCGTTCTGCACCGACTTGCTCGGCATAGCGGGCGACGACTTTCTGGCACAACCCCACAATTTCCTCCACCAACTCCACTCCTACGCGCCACGACACCACCACCTGCAAGTTCGGCAGGCGCTGGGCCATTGGCAGCATCACCAATTCCCCTCGCTCCAGCTCTTCGCTCACCAGCACCGGCGGCAGTGCGCCGATACCGAAGCCATCGCGCAGCAACCGGGTAATCGCTGACACCGAGTTCACGCAGTTCATGCGCGGTGCGGCCACGCCATTGGCCTGCATCAAACTCAACACGTCCTGATGCGGGTGAGAGTTTTTCGAGTAGGTGATGATGCGCTCCTGGGCCAGTTCGGCGAGGGAGGCGTAGTCGCGGTTGTAGATCGACTGGCTGGCCACGATCCAGGCCATGGGGTGGCTGGCCAGTTCCAGGCTGCGCACGGTTTCCAGGCGCAGCAGGTCGGTTTGCAGGATCAGGTCAAGAAAGCCTTTTTGTAGCTGATCGCTGAGGTTCAGCGCGGTATCGGCGATCAGCTCGATCTCCACCAGCGGGAACAGTTTCATCAGTTCAGCGACCAGCGGGCTGAGCCAGGTGTGGATCACCGTGTCCATCGCGCCGATCCGAATGCGCCCGACCTTGCTGCTGGTGGTCTCCAGAGACTGCTTCAAACCCTGCATGGTCACCATCATTTGCTCGGCATAGTCGAGCACTTTCAAGCCTTCCGGGGTCAGGCTCACGCCTCGCGAGTCACGCAGGAACAGCTTCACGCCCAGCTCGCTTTCAAGCACGGCAATGCGGCTGGAAATCGAGGCCTGGGTGGTGAACAGCTTCTCGGCCGTGAGCTGGAAGCTCTTGAGCCTGGCCACCCAGACGAAGGTTTCGAGGAACTTCAAATTCATGGGATCAACTTTTTCTTATGCATGGATCGGTTTTTATTAGTTGGACGTCGCAGCGGGCAAGCGCCAAAAATCGAGCTATTCCACGATAAGCGTCGTCGGGGTGTCAGGACAAGTTGCGAGTTCTGTGTAAAAAATCCCACACTACAAGAAAACAAAGCCTACAGGAGCGACCACCGTGAGCCGCCTGCTACTGAACTGCGACATCGGCGAAAGCTTTGGTAACTGGACCATGGGTCTGGATGCCGAAGTCATGCCGTTCATTGATTGCGCCAACGTGGCCTGCGGCTTCCATGCCGGCGACCCGAGCATCATGCGCAAGACCGTCAGCCTGGCGTTCAAGCACGGCGTACAAGTGGGCGCCCACCCGGCCTACCAGGACCTGCAAGGCTTCGGCCGGCGCTCCATGAACTACACGCCGCAGGAAATCCAGGACCTGTTGCACTACCAGATCGGTGCGCTGGACGGCATCTGCCGCGCTCAGGGCGGGCGCGTCAGCTATGTGAAACCCCATGGTGCGATGTACAACGACATGATGGCCAACCCCGCGCAGTTGCGTGCGGTGATCCAGGCCGTGGCCGCCTACGGCGACCTGCCGCTGATGCTGCTGGCCACCCGGGATAACCGCGCGGCCCAAGCGTTGGGTGATGAATACGGGGTGACGCTGTGGTTCGAAGCCTTTGCCGACCGTGCCTATGACAGCAAGGGCCATCTGGTTTCCCGCCAGTTGCCCGGCGCGGTGCACCATGACAGCGAAACCATTGTGCAGCAGGCCCTGACCCTTTCCCGTGGCGAATCGCTGATTGCCAGCGACGGCAGTCCATTGGTACTCCAGGCCAATACCCTGTGTGTGCATGGCGACAACGCCAGCTCGGTGGCTGCCGTGCAGCGGATCCGCGAAGCGTTGAAAACAGCATGAACCCACGCATCGAAGTGGTGGCGATCGACTGCCTGATGGTGCGTCTGTTTGACGTGATCGCCGAAGCCAACATGCCGTGGATGCTCGCGGCTACCGAGCGCCTGCGCAATGGCTTTGGCTTGGCATTGGTGGACCTGGTGCCGTCCTACACCACCTTGATGGTGCATTACGATCTCACTGCGCTAACCCCGGCCCAGGCCCGGGCGCTGATTGACCAGGCCCTTACCGACCTGCAACCCCAGGCCCAGGGCAGCGGCCAATGCCATGTGTTGCCAGTGTGGTACGACCTGAGTGTCGGCCCGGAACTGACCTTGCTGTCCCAGCGCAGCGGGCTGGCCGTGGAGGAGGTGATCCGCCGCCACAGCGCCCACGAGTACCAAGTGTTCGCCCTCGGTTTTGCCCCTGGGTTTGCCTTTATGGGGCTGGTGGACGAGATACTTGCCACGCCGCGCCTGAACACGCCGCGCAAACGCGTGGCCGCTGGCAGTGTCGGTATCGCCGAACGGCAAACCGCCGCGTACCCGGTGGTGTCCCCAGGCGGCTGGAACCTGATCGGCCGCACCCCGGCCAAACTGTTCGACCGTGAGCGCGACGGCTACAGCCTGATGCAGCCCGGCGACACGGTGCGCTTCGCCTCGGTCAGCCACGCCGAATTCATCAACTTGGGTGGCGATGACACGCCGTTGGAGGCGCAAGCATGAGCCGCTTGATCATCGAGGCCAGCACGCCACTGTGCCTGTTGCAGGACGCCGGTCGTTTTGGCGTACGCCACCTGGGCGTGACCCAGGGCGGCGCGCTGGATTGGGTGTCGATGTCCTGGGCCAACTGGCTTTTGGGCAATGCCCTGGACGCCCCGGTGGTGGAAATTACCCTGGGGGGCTTTACCGTACAGGCCGAGGATTATTGCCTGCTGGCCTTGGCCGGTGCGGACCTGGGCGCCTATGTCGATGAGCGAGCGATAAGCCCCGGTCGCAGTTTTATCCTGCAAAAGGGCCAGCGACTGCGCTTCACCCAGCCGTTCAATGGGGCACGCGCTTATCTGGCCGCGCCCGGTGGCTTTGATGCGCAGGCGGTACTGGGCAGTTGTGCCACGGTCGTGCGCGAAGCGTTGGGCGGGGTGGACGGTTGCGGCAAGGCACTGGCCCAAGGCGGGCGGTTGGCCTATTCCGGTACGGGCGGTGCAATGAAGGTGCTGGTCAACCCGGATGTGCAATCCGCTGCATCACTGGACGTGATCATCGGCGCGCAGATAGGCCAGTTCAGCGGGCAGAGTCTGTTTGATGCCTTCAACGCCGAATGGTCTCTGGACAGCCGTGCCGACCGTATGGGCGTGCGTTTGCTCGGCACGCCGTTGCAGTATCAGGGGCCGTCGTTGATTTCCGAAGGGATACCGTTGGGCGCGATCCAGGTGCCCCCGGATGGGCAGCCGATTGTGTTGCTCAATGACCGGCAGACGATCGGTGGTTATCCGCGGTTGGGCGCGTTGACGCCTTTATCCTTGGCGCGGCTGGCGCAGTGTTTGCCGGGGGAGAAAGTCCGGTTGGCCCCGGTGGTGCAGGAAACAGCGCATCGGCAGCACATAGAGTATTTACGCAGGTTTTCAGCGTAAGTGGGTTTTAAAGATGAGTCCTACGACATTGCAGAATTTTGTCGTCTTTGCCCCAGCGCACAGCCATGCAAGCCTTGATTGGCTTATTCACTATCAGGCTTTGCTATGCGCTATTTGAAGATATATGCCCAGGATGTACTCGATAACGATATTCCGGATGTGGTCTATCTGGAGTTTTATGACACCGCCCAAACCCCCGCGCTTGTGCATCGGGCAACGGCATTTGATATTACTGACGATGGCCAGTTTGACTGGATTATTGCGGATGATCTCAATCAAGACGGCATTGTCGACAAGGTTGACCGGGAGATGGCACTGGAGTTTTCCCAGCTGTTTCTGGCGTTTCAGTGGTTCAGTCTCGATGAGCCCTTTGACAAATACCTGAAGGTGTTTGCCGGCGACTTCGATGACAACGGGATTCCTGATACGGTACGGCTGCACTTCCATCAGGGCGAGGGAGACCCTCGAGATGAAACCATCGTCTATTCGGCGGCGGTATACAGCGACGGAAATGGTCAAGGGGCCAGTGTTTCGATCAATCAGGATGTGAACAACGACGGGAAAGTAGACCGCCAGGATTCTGAACTGATCAAACAGTTCGCTGCGCTCTTTCTCAGGTTTTCCTGGATCGACAACGAGCACTGCTGAGTGCCGTGCCTGTAGCCGATAGCATCGGCTACAGGCCAGGGTTCACTTGGATAGAAAACGCATGCCCTCTTCAAGCCCGCGCAGCGTCAGCGGATACATTTGATCCTCCACCAACTCCCGCACAATCCCCGTCGACGCCGTATAGCCCCAGGTATCTTTCGGGTAGGGGTTAATCCAGATCAGCTTCTTGTACTTGGCCATGAAGCGCTGCATCCACACATACCCGGGCTCCTCGTTCCAATGCTCGACGCTGCCACCGGCCTGGGTGATTTCATAGGGCGCCATGGCCGCATCGCCGATAAAAATCACTTTGTAGTCGGCGCCGTATTTGTGCAGCAGGTCCTGGGTGGAGGTGCGTTCGGAAGTACGGCGCTGGTTGTTCTTCCACACCGATTCGTACACGAAGTTGTGGAAGTAAAAATACTCCAGGTGCTTGAACTCGGTCTTGCACGCGGAGAACAGCTCTTCGCAGATCTTCACGTGGGCATCCATCGAGCCGCCGATGTCGAACAGCAGCAACAGCTTGATGGTGTTACGCCGTTCGGGGCGCATCTGGATATTCAGCAAGCCGGCATCGCGGGCGGTGTGGTCAATGGTGCCGTCGATATCCAGCTCTTCGGCCGCGCCCTGGCGGGCAAACTTGCGCAGGCGGCGCAGGGCGATCTTGATGTTGCGCGTGCCCAGTTCCACCTGGTCGTCGAGGTTCTTGTACTCGCGCTGGTCCCAGACTTTCACCGCCTTGCCCTGACGCTTGCCGGCGTCACCGACGCGAATGCCTTCAGGGTTGTAGCCGCCAGAACCAAAGGGGCTGGTGCCGCCGGTGCCGATCCACTTGTTGCCACCGGCGTGGCGTTCTTTCTGTTCTTCCAGGCGTTTCTTGAACTCCTCGATCAGCTTGTCGAGGCCACCCAGGGACTGGATCTGCGCGCGTTCCTCATCGCTCAAGGAACGTTCGAATTCCTTGCGTAGCCATTCTTCGGGGATCAGCGCCTGCAGGTGGTCGTCGAGCTTTTCCAGGCCGTTGAAATAGGCGCCGAAGGCCCGGTCGAACTTGTCGAAATGCCGCTCGTCCTTGACCAGGATCGCCCGGGCCAGGTAGTAGAACTCGTCCATGTCGGCGAAGGTCACGCGCTGTTTGAGCGCGTTGATCAGGTCGAGCAGCTCGCGCACCGACACCGGTACCTTGGCGGCACGCATTTCGTTGAACAGGTTGAGCAGCATCAGCGATTACCGCGACGGCTCATGAACGCCAGACGCTCCAGCAACTGCACGTCTTGCTCGTTCTTCACCAGGGCGCCAGCCAGGGGAGGGATGGCCTTGGTCGGGTCGCGCTCGCGCAGCACCGCTTCGCCAATATTGTCGGCCATCAGCAGCTTGAGCCAGTCGACCAGCTCGGAGGTGGAAGGTTTTTTCTTCAGGCCCGGCACCTTGCGCACATCGAAGAACACGTCCAGCGCTTCGCTGACCAGGTCTTTCTTGATGTCTGGGTAGTGCACGTCCACGATCTTTTGCAGGGTGGTGCGGTCGGGGAAGGCGATGTAGTGGAAGAAGCAGCGGCGCAGGAACGCGTCCGGCAGCTCTTTTTCGTTGTTGGAGGTAATGATGATGATCGGGCGCTTCTTGGCCTTGATGGTCTCGTCGATTTCGTAGACGTAGAACTCCATTTTGTCGAGTTCTTGCAGCAGGTCGTTGGGGAACTCGATGTCGGCCTTGTCGATTTCATCGATCAGCAAGATGACCCGCTCTTCGGACTCGAAGGCCTCCCACAGCTTGCCCTTCTTCAGGTAGTTACGCACGTCGTGCACCTTGTCCACGCCCAGTTGCGAGTCGCGCAGGCGGCTGACCGCGTCGTACTCGTACAGGCCCTGGTGCGCCTTGGTGGTGGACTTGATGTGCCAGGTAATCAACCTGGCGCCGAAGGATTCGGCTAGTTGTTCGGCAAGCATGGTCTTGCCGGTGCCCGGTTCGCCCTTGACCAGCAGCGGCCGCTCCAGGGTGATGGCGGCGTTGACGGCCAGTTTCAGGTCATCGGTAGCCACATAGGCCTGGGTGCCTTCGAACTTCATCGGTCATTCCTCGAATTCATCAATGGCCTGACTATACCGCGCAGCCCCGGCGACTGTGAACGCAGACGGGGCATTCAGTCTCTGAATGGCGGGTCACATCAGCCCTGGCCCATGCAGGAAGTGTGGGAGCTGGCTTGCCTGCGATGACGGTGTATCAGTGACAGATGAGTTGGCTGACCCACCGCCATCGCAGGCAAGCCAGCTCCCACAAGGTTAATCAGCGCTGGGCTTGGGCTGTTCGTAGCGAGCATTGAACGCCTGGATGAACCCATTGCGCAGAATCGCGATCACCGCAGAAAACGCACTGACATTTTGCTGATGCACGCTACCGCTCAGCTCTACACGGGTGGCGAACTGGTTTTTACGCTGGTTTTTCAGCACGGTTTCGCTGGCGCCCACCACGGCTTCCCAGATCGAACGGAAGATATTCTTGTCCTGGTTTTCAACGTCTTGTTGCCAGTCGAACACCTCCACATCGCGCAGCAGCGGCTTGATGTAGCCGGTGAGCCGGCCATTTTCAGCCTGGGCTTCAATCACCACATCGCCTGTGCCAGCCTTGAAGTCGAACTTGCCATAGGCAGAGGCGAAGTCATTCATGCGTTTTAGTTGCAGGTCGCGGGCGCGGAAGCGGAACTCGAACTCTTCGAAATCGCTCAGCGGGTCAAAGGTGGCGTTGGCTTCCAGAGGCGCCTGGCCTTGCAGCAGTGCCTTGCCTTCAAAGCGTGCATCGCGCTTGCCTTTGACATCCACCACATTGGTCAGGTTATAGAAGCTGGCGTTGACCGCGGTGGCGTTGATGTTCACCTGGGGCTTGGAGCTGAAGTTATGGAAGGCGATCTCGCCGTCTTCGATGCGCACTTCATTGAGGGTAATCGGCAGCAGCTTGCGCAGTTGTTCCTGCCAGTCGGTGCCCTTACCGGTCTGCGACGCCTGTTTGTTGGCCCCGCCATCGACGAAGTTGATCTGCGGGCGCACAAAATGCCCCTCGGCCACGACGGCATGGTCGTACCACAGCGAATGCCAGCTCACCGCGAACTCGATCAGCGGCGCCTTGACGAACGGCACCGGGACCTTGCCGTCCACCTTGACGATTTGCAGGCCGTTGATCCGGTATGCGCCGCGCCATAGCGCAAGGTCCACATCGGCAATCTCGCCACGGTAATCGCCCATGTTGGCGAGTTTGTCGTTCAGGTAGTTGCGCACCAGGTAGGGCAGCGCGATGTGCACGGCAATCAGGACTAGCACCAGAGCGGCGATTGTCCCTAACGGCCAACTGTAGCGACGTTTCATTGGGCAGTTCTCCTAGCTTGTAGGGGATTGACTGTTCTGATCGTCGCAACGTTCCTCCTTCTGGACGCTTGGGAGCACGAGGCATACCCTTGGGGCCTTTCCCAAAGTCTCGACAACAGGAATCGTCATGAGCCGCATCTTCGCAGACAACGCGCACTCCATCGGTAATACGCCTCTGGTTCAGATCAACCGCATCGCACCGCGTGGCGTGACGATCCTGGCCAAGATCGAAGGGCGCAACCCGAGTTATTCGGTCAAGTGTCGCATTGGCGCCAGCATGGTCTGGGATGCAGAAAGCAGCGGCAAGCTCAAGCCGGGCATGACCATTGTCGAGCCGACTTCGGGCAACACCGGTATCGGCCTGGCGTTTGTCGCCGCCGCCCGTGGCTACAAATTGCTGCTGACCATGCCGTCGTCCATGAGCCTTGAGCGCCGTAAAGTGCTCAAGGCTCTGGGCGCCGAACTGGTGCTGACCGAGCCGGCCAAGGGCATGAAGGGCGCCATCGACAAGGCTGCCGAGATCGTCGCCAGCGACCCGGCCACCTACTTTATGCCGGCCCAGTTCGATAACCCGGCAAACCCTGCGATCCACGAGAAAACCACCGGCCCGGAAATCTGGAACGACACCGATGGCGCCGTGGACGTGCTGGTGGCAGGCGTGGGGACCGGCGGCACGATCACCGGAGTATCACGCTATATCAAGAACACGGCGGGCAAGCCGATTCTGTCGGTGGCCGTGGAACCCATGGTTTCCCCGGTGATCACCCAGGCCTTGGCGGGTGAAGAGATCAAACCCAGCCCCCACAAGATCCAGGGTATCGGCGCCGGATTCGTGCCGAAAAACCTCGACCTGTCGATGGTCGACCGCGTGGAGCTGGCGACCGACGAGGAGTCCAAAGCCATGGCCCGACGCTTGATGCTGGAAGAAGGCATCTTGTGCGGGATCTCCTGTGGCGCCGCCATGGCCGTGGCCGTGCGCCTGGCCGAGAAGCCGGAGATGCAGGGCAAGACTATTGTGGTGATCTTGCCGGACTCCGGTGAGCGCTACCTGTCGAGCATGTTGTTCAGCGATTTGTTTACCGAGCAGGAAAACCAGGCCTGATCTTAAGGGCAACCCTGTGGCGAGGGAGGCTGGTCCCGCTGGGGTGCGCAGCGGCCCCGGAAACTTGCGGGCGCTTCGCACCCGAGCGGGAGCAAGCTCCCTCGCCACAATAAGCCAGTTGACGGTTTTGCGCTGGTCAAACCCATGACCGATGGCTATAACTTAAGCCCTAGCCAAAGTGACACCCCCGCACACTGGCGCTGTGAGTGTTGCCTATGCCGATGCAAGTCGTTCGCCCGAAAATCCTTGGTTTTATCAGTGAGCAGGCATCGGCTTGGCTGGTGGCATTGGTGGTGTTAGTGGTTGGTAGCGCGCTGACGGTTGTCGTCGCGTGGGCGGCGTCCGACCTGTATCAGCAACAGGTACGCCAGCGGTTCCAGTTGCTGGTCAACGAGCGCTACAGCCGCATCCAGGAACGTTTTGAAGACCAGGAGCAACGCCTGGGCAGCCTGCAGCGTTTCTTCGTCAATTCCGGCGAGGTGTCCCGCAACGAGTTCGACGGTTTCGCCAAACCGCTGTTGTTGCATGCCCGTGCTTATGCCTGGGCACCACGGATATTTCGCACGCAGCGCAGCCTGTTTGAACAGGACATTTCTCGCCAGCGTGGCATTCCCTTCAGTATCCGCGAACTGAATACCTCCGGTGAATTGGCGCCAGCGGCCGAGCGCGATGAATACGTACCGGTGCTGTACAGCCAGACGCAAAGTTTGCTGGGCTCGCCGCTGGGCTTTGATCTGCTGGCGCAGCCCCTACGCCGTGCAGCGCTGGAGCGTGCGCAACAAAGCGGCCAGTTGGCGGTGTCACAGCCCATGCAATTGGTGGGGGTGGAGCCCGCTTATGCGGCAGGCGTGTTATTGGTGGCGCCCGTGAGCAAAGTCGCGGGGGCCGAGCCTTATGGTTTTGTGATGGCGGTGATCAGCATGCGCCAGCTGGTGGCCGAGGGGTTGCCCAGGCCCAACCGTGACAACCTGGTGATGCAGATCGTAGACACCTCCGACACCCAGCAACGGGTGTTATATGCGTCCAGTAACGCCTTGGGCAGCAGTGGCTTGACGGCTGCACGGCGCCTCTCCCTGGGCGATCATGTCTACGCTCTTAGCCTGAGCGCCAGCGAAGTGTTCGACAGGGCCAACCATTCTTCGATGCACGCCATTCTGACGATGGGCGTGTTGCTCAGCGCCTTGCTCAGTGCGCTGCTTTACATGCTGGTCAGCCAGCGCCAGCGCGCACTGAAACTGGTGGAGCAACGCACCGTTCAATTACGTGCCCGTGAGCAGGAGTTGCGTGGCGCCCATGGGCAACTGCGCAGCGTGTTGAATGCGGCGACTCAAGTGGCGATCATTGCCACTGACCTGCGCGGTGTGATCAACACCTTTAATGCCGGTGCCGAACAGATGTTGGGCTTCAAGGCCGAGGAGGTGCTGGGGCATATGACCTTGGACCGTTTGCATGTGGCCGTGGAACTCGACGCCCGCGCCGAGCCGTTGAGCAGGGCGCTGGGCAAGCGCATTCCAGCGAGTCAGGCGATGCTGGTGGAGAGCCCGGACAGTCAACATGCAGGACGTGAGTGGACGCTGGTGCGCAAGGATGGCAGCCAGTTGACGGTCAACATGTTGCCGACCGTGCTCTTGGATGACCATGGCCTATGGGTCGGGCACCTGGCGATTTACCTGGATGTCACCGAGCAAAAGCGCGCCTATGAGGCCCTTGCCGTCCGCGACCGCCTGCTGAAAAAACTCAGCGCCCATGTGCCTGGTGGCATCTTCCAGTTCACCCTGGAGCCCCAGGACAACGGGCGTTTCATCTATGCCAGCGAAGGCATGCGCGATATCTATGAAATCGAGCTGGGCATGCTGCAGAAGGATGCGCGCACGGTCCTGGAGCGCATTCACCCTTTGGATCTGGAGCGAGTGCGTGCGTCGATACGCCTTTCTGCGTTGCAAATGAGCCATTGGCGAGAAGAGTACCGCGTGCAATTACCCCAGCGAGGCCTGCGCTGGATTCGCGGCGAAGCGACGCCGGAAGAGTTGCCGGGAGGCGGTACGCTTTGGCACGGTTATGTATCGGATATTTCTGATCTCAAACGGGTCGAGGAAGAACTGCGCGCGTTGTCCATCACCGACTCCCTGACAGGGATCTATAACCGGCGCTATTTCCAGGATCGTCTCAAGGGCGAAATGCTTCGGCTCAACCGTATATCTGGCGCGCTGTCGTTGATCATGCTCGATATCGACCACTTCAAGCGCATCAACGATCAGCACGGCCATGCCGTGGGCGACAGCGTGTTGCAGGAGTTGTGCAAGCGTATCGGCCAACGCTTGCGCCGCACCGATGTGTTTTGCCGGATCGGCGGGGAAGAGTTCGTGGTGCTGTGCCCCAACACCGATGGCGCTCAGGCCTACAGCCTGGCGATACAGTTGTGGCAGTCGTTGCGCGATGCGGCGATGGAACCGGTGGGAGTGGTCACCGCCAGCTTCGGCGTGGCCAGTTGGCGGGTTGACGAAGGCATCGATGGGTTGCTGCTGCGCGCTGATTCGGCGGTGTATGTGGCCAAGCAGGCGGGCAGGGATCGGGTCGAGGAAGCCCTGATGCTTGAATGATCGTTCCCACGCTCCGCGTGGGAATCCATCCTAAGACGCTCCGCGTCACGCCTTGAGCGCGGACGCAGAGCGTCCAAAAAAGCATTCCCACGCAGAGCGTGGGAACGATCAGAGGGGTGCTTAGAGGACCGGCGCGGCCGCAACGGCCTTCGGCTGGCGATACAGGTCCAGCAGCACCTGATCCAACACCGATGACGCCCCCCAAGGCTTGGAGTCGTTGAGAATCGCCACCACCGCCCAGGTATTGCCATTGTTGTCGCGGCTGTAGCCGGCGATGGCGCGTACGGTGTTCAAGGTGCCGGTCTTCACATGGGCTTCGCCGCGCAGGGCTGTGGTTTTCAGGCGTTTACGCATGGTGCCGTCGGTGCCGGCGATCGGCATCGAGCTGATGTACTCCGCCGCATAAGGGCTTTTCCACGCGGCTTGCAGCATGGCCGCCATCTCGCGGGCGCTGACCCGTTCGGCGCGTGACAGGCCGGAGCCGTTTTCCATCACCAGGTGCGGCGCGGTGATGCCTTTTTTGGCCAGCCACTGGCGCACGACACGTTGCGCGGCCTTGGCATCGTCGCCATCGGCATCGTTGCGAAACTGTGCACCCAGGCTCAGGAACAACTGCTGGGCCATGGTGTTGTTACTGTATTTGTTGATGTCACGGATGATTTCCGCCAGGTCCGGCGAGAAGGCGCGCGCCAGCACCTTGGCATCCTTGGGCACCGGAGCCTGGATATCACGGCCCTGGATGGTACCGCCCAACTCTTTCCAGATCGCCCGCACGGCGCCTGCGGTGTAGGTGGCGTGGTCGAGCAGCGACAGGTAAGTCTGCGAGCTGCAGCCATCACCCAATTGGCCGCTGACGGTCACGGTCACGCTGCCGTCGGCGGCGGTCACCGGGCTGTAGCGCACGTCACCGGTGCACTGCTTGGCGTTGGTGACTTTCACCTGGTTGTCGATGCGAATGCTGGCAATCGGCGGCTCGACCGATACGATCACCCGCCCCGAATCATTGCGGGTCACGAAGCGCAAGGCCTTGAGGTTGACCAGCAAGGCGTCGGGCTTGACCAGGAACGGCTTGTTCTCATCGTTGCCGTCGTCGTTGAACTCGGGTAATTGCGGCTGGTTGAAGAAGTTACGGTCCAGGACCAGATCGCCGGTGACTTGCTGCACGCCATTGGCGCGCAGGTCGCGCATCAGCAGCCAGAGTTTTTCCATGTTCAGCTTGGGATCGCCGCCGCCCTTGAGGTACAGGTTGCCACGCAATACGCCGCCGCTGAGGGTGCCATCGGTGTAGAACTCGGTCTTCCACTGATGGTTGGGGCCGAGCATTTCCAGGGCCGCGTAAGTGGTGACCAGCTTCATGGTGGAAGCCGGGTTCACCGAGACGTCGGCGTTGAAAACCGTAGGGGTACCAGGGCCGTTCAGGGGCAGCATCACCAGGGACAACGCGGTATTTTGCAGCTTGGCTTTCTGCAAGGCCTGCGCAACGCTGGGTGGCAGGGTGTTATTGACGGGAGCAGCGGAAACGGAAAAGGCCAGGGGCAAGACAACACTGGCAAGTAACACTGAACGCAAAGATTTGATCATAAGAAATAAAACCCTACTGCTGAGGAGGGTGAAAAAGGCGAGGGGTACGGAAGAAAATCCCTCATTGGTCACGAAAGTGTCGGCATTATGCCCCAAGCTGGCGCTGCTTGTAGCTGAACGATAGCCGCTAATTGCGGTTTTTTTGCGCGCATTTGCCCGTCGGTCCCAGAGAGTCGGGCAATTGCCGCCTTAAACTGCTAAAGTGCCGCCCGTTAATACTTATGAGGATTGTTCCAATGGCGACTAACCGTTCCCAGCGTCTGCGCAAAAAACTGTGCGTTGATGAATTTCAAGAGCTGGGTTTCGAACTGAACCTGGACTTCAACGAAGGCCTGAGTGAAGAAGCTATCGACGCTTTCCTCGAAGCATTCATCAAAGAAGCCATGGAAGCCAATGGCCTGGGCTATGTCGGCGGCGATGACTACGGTCTGGTTTGCCTGCAAAAGCGTGGCTCGGTCTCCGAAGAGCAGCGTGCTGCGGTCGAAGCCTGGCTGAAAACCCGTTCCGAGCTGACCAAGGCTGAAGTCAGCCCGTTGCTGGACGTGTGGTATCCGGAAAAGCCGATCAACGCGGCTAAGTGATACTGAAAAAAACGGCGACCTGAGGGTCGCCGTTTTTTTATGCCTTGCGCCAATTCAGAATCAGCAGCGTCAACACCCCCGCCACAATCCCCCAGAACGCCGACCCGATGGAAAACAACGTCAAGCCTGACGCCGTGACCATAAAGGTAATCAGCGCCGCTTCTCGTTCCTTCGGCTCATTCATGGCGATGCTCAAGCCATTGATGATCGAGCCAAACAACGCCAACGCCGCAATCGACAGCACCAGTTCCTTGGGCAGGGCTGCGAACAATGCTGCCAGCGTGGCGCCGAATACCCCGGCAATCCCATAGAACACCCCACACCACACCGCAGCGGTGTAGCGCTTGTTGCGGTCTTCATGGGCGTGCGGCCCGGTGCAGATCGCGGCGCTGATCGCCGCCAGGTTGATGCCGTGGGAGCCGAACGGTGCCAGCACCAGTGACGCCAGGCCGGTGATGGTGATCAACGGCGAAGCCGGCACGGTGTAGCCATCGGCCCGCAGTACGGCTACGCCGGGCATGTTCTGCGAGGTCATGGCCACCACGAACAGCGGGATGCCGATGCTGATGGTCGCCGCCAGCGAGAAATGCGGCGTGGTCCACACAGGCGTCGCCACCTCCAGATGAAAGCCGCTGAAGTCCAGCAGCCCCATCAGCCCTGACAAGGCGGTGCCGATGAGCAGGGCGGCCAGCACGGCATAGCGCGGTGACACACGCTTGATGATCAGGTAGGTGAAAAACATCCCCAGCACCAGCCCGGTACGGTGCTGGGCGGCGACGAAAATCTCGCTGCCGATCTTGAACAGGATCCCCGCCAGCAGCGCCGCCGCCAATGACGCCGGAATCCGCTTGACCAGCTTCTCAAAGCTGCCGGTCAACCCGCAGAGCGTCACCAGTACCGCACAGGTGATGTAGGCACCGATGGCCTCGCCATAGCTCACCCCACCCAGGCTTGTGATCAGCAGCGCCGCCCCAGGGGTAGACCAGGCGATGGTGATCGGTGTGCGATAGCGCAGGGACAGGCCGATGCTGCACACCGCCATGCCGATGGAAATCGCCCAGATCCACGAAGAAATCTGCGCGGTGGTCAAGCCGGCGGCCTGGCCGGCCTGGAACATCAGCACCAGGGAGCTGGTGTAGCCGGTCATCATGGCGATAAAGCCGGCGACGACGGCCGACGCAGAAGTGTCGGCCAGCGGGCGCAAGGGCGCTTGGGTGGCGTCGGTCATGGAGAGGTGTTCCTTTTTACCTGACTCCGCACGCTGTAGGAGCGAGCTTGCTCGCGAAAATCGCCAACGATAACGCGGGCAATCAGATTAAACGCGGCGCCCTTGGGTTCTTCGCGAGCAAGCTCGCTCCTACAGTGGGATGTCGTTCATGGGAAATCGTGGAATCAAGCCTAAACTCAAACGTAACGAGTCATTGCAATACAGCCGAGGCCGCAAACAGCCGTACAGTGTGTTGGCGCAGTGGGTTGTGTACAATGTGCGCTGTTTTTAGGTGATACTTGCCAGCGACACGCTGTTGCCGTATTACCGTTAATTCGCCGTTCTCAAACCCGAGTGCTCATGAACGAACAGTTGCAACCTCTCAAGAAACAACCGCGAGCCGGCAAGGCCGGTCGCAGCGGAACCCAGGACGATATCGTCTATGCGCATATCTTCGAGGCGATCCTTGAACAACGCCTGGCGCCCGGAACCAAATTGAGTGAAGAGGCACTGGGCGAGATCTTCGGCGTGAGCCGCACCATCATTCGCCGTGCGCTGTCGCGCCTGGCCCATGAAAGCGTGGTACTGCTGCGGCCCAATCGCGGTGCGGTGGTTGCCAGCCCAAGCGTCGAAGAAGCGCGCCAGGTGTTCATGGCACGGCGCCTGGTGGAGCGGGCGATCACGGAGTTGGCGGTGCAGCACGCCACGGCCGAGCAGTTGGCCGAGTTGCGCCAGATGGTCAACGACGAGCGCGACAGCTTCTCGCGCGGTGATCGCGGCGCCGGTATCCGTCTCTCTGGCGAATTCCATTTGAAGCTGGCCGAAGCCGCGAAGAACGCGCCGCTGATCAGCTTCCAGCGCAGCCTGGTGTCCCAGACGTCATTGATCATCGCCCAGTACGAAAGCGGCAACCGCTCGCACTGTTCCTACGATGAGCACACCCAGTTGATCGACGCGATCGAAGCCCGGGATGCGACGTTGGCGGTGAACTTGATGATGCATCACATGGATCACATCGACAGCAAGCTCAACCTCGATGAAGAGAGTGCGTCGGATGATTTGCATGCGGTGTTTTCGCATCTTTTACAGACTAAAAAACCTGGGCGCTCGTCTGTAAAGTTGTAAACCCAATCAAATGTGGGAGCGAGCTTGTGTGGGAGCCGGGCTTGCCCGCGATGCAGGCGCCGCGGTGTATCAGTTACACCGCGGTGATGCTATCGCAGGCAAGCCAGCTCCCACACAAGCCAGCTCCCACATTGGTTGTATGTAGCTTGAATCAGCGCTGGTGCACCAGTTGCCCGGCTGCATAGGTTTGCAACACCGTCCGGTCATCCCCCAACGTCATCAGCACAAACAACGTCTCGGCAATGTTATTGGCCTGTTTCAGGCGATAGCTCAGCAGCGGCGTGGCGTTGTAATCCAATACCAGGAAGTCTGCATCGGTACCCGGCTGCAACGTGCCGATCTTGTCTTCCAGGCGCAGCGCTCGAGCGCCGCCCAGGGTTGCCAGGTACAGCGACTTGAACGGGCTCAAGCGCGCACCTTGCAGCTGCATGACCTTGTACGCTTCGTTGAGGGTTTGCAGCAGCGAGAAGCTGGTGCCGCCACCCACGTCGGTGCCCAGGCCCACGTTCAAGTTGTGTTTCTCGGCCATCGGCAGGTTGAACAACCCACTACCGAGGAAGAAGTTCGAAGTCGGGCAGAACGCCACCGCCGAACCAGTCTCTGCCAGCCGTGCGCATTCGTCGTCGCACAGGTGTACGCCGTGGGCAAACACCGAGCGCTCGCCGAGCAGCTTGTAGTGGTCGTAGACATCCAGGTAGCCGTTGCGCTCCGGGAACAGCTCATTGACCCACTCGATTTCCTGCTTGTTCTCGCTGATGTGGGTCTGCATGTACAAATCCGGGTACTCGCCCAGCAGCTGACCGGCCAGCGTCAGTTGCTCCGGCGTGCTCGTAGGGGCGAAGCGTGGCGTCACCGCGTAATGCAGGCGCCCCTTGCCGTGCCAGCGCTCGATCAGCGCCTTGCTTTCCTGGTAGCCGGATTCGGCGGTGTCGGTCAGGTAGTCCGGCGCGTTGCGGTCCATCATCACCTTGCCGGCGATCATGCGCAGGTCGAGTTTCTCGGCCGCTTCAAAGAATGCATTCACCGATTGCGGGTGCACGCTGCCGAACACCAGCGCTGTGGTGGTGCCGTTGCGCAGCAGTTCCTTGATGAAGATATCGGCGACTTCTTCGGCGTGAGCCTTGTCGGCAAACTGGCTTTCACAGGGGAAGGTGTAGGTGTTGAGCCAGTCCAGCAACTGCTCGCCATAGGCGCCGACCATACCGGTCTGCGGCAGGTGGATATGGGTGTCGATCAAGCCAGGGGTGATCAGCGCGTCCTGGTAATGGGTGATGTCGATATCGGCGGGCAGGCTCGGCAGCAGGTCGCTGGCGTGCCCGAGGGCACTGATCTGGCCGTTGTCGATCACCAGCAGGCCGTCCTCGAAATATTCATAAGAGGCTTCGATCCCCACGATGGCAGGGTCGGCGATGCTGTGCAGGATGGCGGCACGGTAGGCTTTGCGAGTCAAAGGCATGATCGTCTCAATTCAGATAGCGTGGCTGCGGCGCGAAGCCGGCAGCAGTTTGGCAATAGGTTCGGCGCCGGCAAGATGCTGGCCGAAATTGGCGTTATAGGTGGCGATGATTTCACCGGCGATGGAGATGGCGATCTCCACCGGAAGCTTGCCCTTGACCTCGGGGAGGCCCATGGGGCAACGCATGCGTTGCAACTGCGCGGCGTCAAAGCCGCGATCACGCAGGCGGTGTTCGAATTTGACCCGCTTGGTTTTCGAGCCGATCAGGCCGAAGTAGGCGAAGTCGTTGCGCTTGAGCAGGGCGGCGGTCAGTTCCAGGTCCAGCGCGTGGTTGTGGGTCATGACGATGCAGTAGCTGCCTGCAGGCAGGTCGGCAATTTCGTCGACCGGCTCTTCGCTGACAATTTTACGCACGCCTTCGGGGATGTGCTGCGGGAATTCCTGCTCGCGGGAATCGATCCAGCGCACCCGGCAGGGCAGACTCGCCAGCAATGGTACCAACGCACGGCCGACGTGGCCGGCGCCAAACACGGCGATGTGCGCTTGCGCCTGGCCCATGGGTTCGAACAGCAGCACGGTCACGCCGCCGCAGCACTGGCCCAGGCTGGCGCCGAGGCTGAAGCGCTCCAGATGGGTGTTCTGCTGGCCGCGCACCAGCATGTCCCGGGCGATCTGCATCGCCTTGTATTCCAGGTGCCCGCCGCCGATGGTGTCGAAGGTGTGCGCGGCGCTGATGACCATTTTGGAACCGGCGTTGCGCGGGGTTGAGCCGAGTTCTTCGATGATGGTGACGAGCACGCAGGGTTCGCCCTGGTTTTGCAGGGTGGCGAGGGCGCTGATCCAGTTGTCCATGTCTACCTCCAGTCAGATCGTTCCCACGCTCCGCGTGGGAATGCATACCGTGACGCTCAGCGTCACTAGAGCGGACGCACAGCGTCCAGGGCGGCATTCCCACGCGGAGCGTGGGAACGATCAACAGCCTTTAGCGCCCGCAACTGCCGCATCTGTTCACACCCCCACAACACCCGCTCGGGCGTGGCCGGCGCATCGATCCTGGGCTGCTGGCGATAGTCAGCCAAGCTCGCTACCGCATCCTTGATCGCACACCACGAAGCAATCCCGAGCATGAACGGCGGCTCGCCCACGGCCTTGGAATGGAACACCGTGTCCTCCGGGTTCTTGCGGTTCTCTACCAGCTTCACCCGCAGGTCCAGCGGCATGTCGGCCACGGCCGGGATCTTGTAGCTGGCCGGGCCGTTGGTCATCAGCTTGCCCTTGTTGTTCCACACCAGCTCTTCCATGGTCAGCCAGCCCATGCCCTGGATGAAGCCGCCTTCCACCTGGCCGATGTCGATGGCCGGGTTCAGCGAAGCGCCGACGTCATGCAGGATGTCGGTGCGTAGCATCTTGTATTCACCGGTCAGAGTGTCGACGATCACTTCGCAGCAAGCCGCCCCGAAGGCGTAGTAGTAGAACGGTCTCCCGCGTGACTGGCTGCGGTCGTAGAAAATTTTCGGGGTTTTGTAGAAACCTGTGCTGGAGAGCGATACCTGGGCGAAATACGCCTGCTGGATCAACGCCTCGAAGCTCAGGATCTGCTCGCGCACGCGCACATGGCCGTTGCGAAACTCCACGTCCGCCTCGCTTACGTCGTACTTGCGCGCCGCAAACTCCACCAGGCGCTGCTTGATGGTTTCGGCCGCATTCTGCGCGGCCTTGCCGTTCAGGTCGGCGCCGCTGGAGGCAGCGGTGGGCGAGGTGTTGGGTACCTTGTCGGTGTTGGTGGCGGTGATCTGGACGCGGTCGATTTCGACCTGGAATACCTCGGCCACGACTTGCGCGACCTTGGTATTCAAGCCCTGGCCCATCTCGGTGCCGCCGTGGTTCAGGTGGATGCTGCCATCGGTGTAGATATGGATCAGCGCGCCGGCCTGGTTGAGGAAGCTGGCGGTGAACGAAATACCGAATTTCACCGGGGTCAGCGCCAGGCCTTTTTTTAGGATCGGGCTGTGGGCGTTGTACAGGCGGATTGCTTCGCGGCGCTCTGCGTACTGGCTGCTGGCCTCAAGCTCAGCGGTCATTTCTTCGAGCATGTTGTGCTCGACGGTCTGGTAGTAGTGGGTGACGTTGCGCTCGGTTTTGCCGTAGTAGTTGGCCTTGCGCACCGCCAGCGGGTCTTGGCCCAGATGGCGCGCGATGGCGTCCATTACCTCTTCGATGGCGACCATGCCTTGGGGGCCGCCGAAGCCGCGATAGGCCGTGTTGGAGGCAGTGTTGGTCTTGCAGCGATGGCCATTGACCGTGGCGTCGCCCAGGTAATATGAGTTGTCGGCGTGGAACATGGCGCGGTCGACAATCGAGTTGGACAGGTCCGGCGAACAACCGCAGTTACCCGCCAGTTCCAGGTTGATGCCGTGCAGTCGGCCGTTGTCGTCAAACCCCACGTCGTATTCGATATAGAAGGGGTGACGCTTGCCGGTCATCAGCATGTCTTCGACCCGTGGCAGGCGCATCTTGGTCGGCTGGCCAGTGAGGCGCGCCACCACGGCGCACAGGCACGCCGGGCTGGCGGCCTGGGTTTCCTTGCCGCCAAAGCCACCACCCATGCGGCGCATGTCGACCACGATCTTGTTCATCGACACATCCAGCACTTCGGCCACCAGCTTCTGCACTTCGGTGGGGTTTTGCGTGGAACAGTAGACGATCATGCCGCCGTCTTCGGTGGGCATCACCGAAGAGATCTGGGTTTCCAGATAAAAGTGTTCCTGGCCACCGATATGCAAGGTGCCCTGGATACGGTGCTTGGCGCTTGCCAGCGCAGTGGCCGAATCGCCGCGCTGGTGGGTGTGGCTGTCGAGCACGAAGTGCTTGTTGCGAAACGCCTCGACCACATCCAGTACCGGTTCCAGGTCTTCATATTCGATCACCGCCGCCATCGCCGCCTTGCGTGCGGTCTCCAGGTCGCGGGCGGCCACGGCCAGTACCACCTGGCCGACGAACTGCACGGTGTCGATGGCCAGCAGCGGGTCGCCGGGCATCAACGGGCCAATGTCTTTCAGTCCCGGTACGTCTTCATGGGTGATGGCAATGCGTACGCCGTCGAAGGCGTAGCAGGGCGCGGTGTCGATGCTGATGATCCGGGCATGGGCGCGGTCGGACATGCGCGCATACAGGTGCAACTGGTTGGGAAATTCCAGGCGGTCGTCGATGTACTGCGCTTCACCGCTGACGTGCTTGGCGGCGCTGTCATGCTTGACGCTGCGACCTACCCCGGTGGTGAGGTCCTGGGCAAAGAGTGCGGCAAGTTCGGCCTGGGTTTTTACCACGGCGTGATGGTTAGACATAAGCGGTCACCCGAGTCTCGATGTGCGGCGTTTGCAGTTCGATGAAGTATTTGCGCAGCAGGTTTTGCGCGCTGAGCAGGCGATATTCCTTGCTGGCGCGGAAGTCCGAGAGTGGGGTGAAGTCCTGTGCCAGGGCGGCGCAGGCTTTCTCGACCGTGGCCAAGTTCCAGATGGCGTCCACCAACGCGGCCTCGCAATTTTTTGCGCGTTTTGGTGTGGCGGCCATGCCTCCGAAGGCAACGCGAGCCGCGCTGATCACACCGTTGTCGATGTTCAGGTTGAACGCTGCGCACACCGCGGAAATATCGTCGTCCAGGCGCTTGGACACCTTGTAGGCCCGGAACAGCGTGTGGCCCTTGGGCACGATGATGGTCTCGATGAACTCGCTGTCCTGGCGCGCGGTGACGCGGTAGTCGATGAAGTAGTCTTCCAGCGCCAGGGTGCGGCGGGTGTTGCCTTTGCACAGCACGATCTGGGCGCCCAGGGCAATCAGCAGCGGCGGCGAATCACCAATGGGCGAAGCGTTGCCAATATTGCCGCCCAGGGTGCCCTGGTTGCGGATTTGCAGGGAGGCGAAGCGCTGCAGCAGTTCGCCGAAGTCCGGGTATTCGTGGTGCAGCGCGGCGTAGCAGTCGGAGAGGGCGGTGGCCGCGCCGATTTCCAGGCGGTCGTCGAACTGCTCGATGCGCTTCATGGCTTCAATGTTGCCGACGTAGATCATCACCGGCAGGGTGCGGTGGAACTGGGTGACCTCCAGCGCCAGGTCAGTGCCGCCGGCCAGCAGGCGGGCTTGCGGGTAGGCGTCATAGAGGTCGGCCAGGTCGGCGACGGTCAGTGGCACCAGGCAGCGCTTGTCACCGCTGTTGAGTTCACCGGTTTGCGTCGGCGCGATGGCTTTGAGGCGGGCGATGGTTTCAGCCTGGCGGCTGTCGAATTGATCCTGGGGTTTGTTGCAGCAGGCCTGTTCGGCGGCGGCGAGGATCGGGCGATAACCGGTGCAACGACACAGGTTGCCGGCCAGGGCTTCATGGGCTTTCTGGCTGTCGGGTGCATCGCTGTTCTTTTGCAGGGCAAACAGCGACATCACAAAACCTGGGGTACAAAAGCCGCACTGCGAACCGTGGCACTCGACCATGGCCTGTTGCACGCTGTGCAGTTGGCCCTGGTGCTTGAGGTCTTCGACGCTGATCAGTTGTTTGCCGTGCAGTGACGACACGAACGTCAGGCAGGAATTGAGGCTGCGATAACGAATCTGCTCGACGCCTTGCTCGTCGGTGTGCAACTCGCCGACCACCACGGTGCACGCGCCACAGTCGCCGCTGGCGCAACCTTCCTTGGTACCGGATTTGCCCACATGCTCGCGCAGATAATTGAGCACGGTCAGGTTGGGGTCCAGGGCGTGCTCGCTACGGAGTTCCTGGTTAAGTAAAAACTGGATCACGGAAGGCCTCGCAGACTCATTATTGTTGTTAACCGCTTTGCGCCGAATCTAGTCATGTCTGACTTTTCGGTCAATGGTTTTCTGACCTAAGGGTCAAGAAAATACGATCACAACACTTTCAATTATGGTCCAGTCTTCTGGAACCGGCGTTTTTGGCGGCTTACAGGCTTTCAACGTTGCTTATTTCGTGCCAAATTCGCCAAGGTGGGCGTAGCGCCATCAGCGGGCCAATGCGCTACACTGCCGCGCTTGTACCGATAGCAGATTTCGAAGGGAAAACATGACGTTCAAGGCGCCGGACAGTCTCGCCGAGCAAATTGCTCACCACCTCGCCGAACGTATCATTCGCGGCGATCTCATGCCTGGGGAGCGAATCCAGGAACAGAAAGTCACGCTGGCGCTCAACGTCAGCCGTGGTTCCGTGCGCGAAGCTTTGCTGATCCTTGAGCGCCGCCATCTGATTGCGATCCTGCCGCGCCGTGGCGCCCACGTCACCGAACTCACCGCGCACAAGGTGCAGAGCCTGTGTACGTTGATGGGCGAGATGTACATCCTGCTCGGCAATGCGGTTGCCGAAGGCTGGCAGACCCAGGCCGACATGGCGCCGTTTCTGCAGATCCAGCAACGCCTTCAATTGAGCCTGGAGCGTGAGGACATCCGCGCTTTCGTCGAAGAAAGCTTCAATGTGATGCGCGCTGCGTACCCCTTCGCCAACAACCCGTATTTGCAGGAAACCGTCGAAAACCTGCAACCGGCGATGAACCGCGCCTATTACCTGGCGCTGGATCAGCGCAAGGCGTCCATGAGCGAGTTCCTGGCGCTGTTCGAGCAATTGCTCGCCGCAGTACTGGCCCGTGACCTGGTGCAGATTCGCCTGGTGCTCACAGCCTATTGCCAGCGCAGCAGTTCGCTGGTCATCGCAGCCTTGGCGGACGCCTAAGCGTGCGGCTCAAGTGCATCAAGTTGGCGGGGTTCAAATCCTTTGTCGACCCGACCACCGTCAACTTCCCCAGCAACATGGCGGCGGTGGTGGGGCCCAATGGCTGCGGCAAGTCGAACATCATCGACGCCGTGCGCTGGGTGATGGGCGAGAGCTCGGCGAAAAACCTGCGCGGCGAGTCGATGACCGACGTCATCTTCAACGGCTCCACCAGCCGCAAGCCGGTGAGCCAGGCCAGTATCGAACTGGTATTCGATAATTCCGACGGCACCCTGATCGGCGAATACGCAGCCTACGCGGAAATTTCCATCCGTCGTAAAGTCACCCGCGACAGCCAGAACAGTTACTTCCTCAACGGCACCAAGTGTCGCCGTCGCGATATCACCGATATCTTCCTTGGCACTGGCCTGGGCCCGCGCAGCTACTCGATCATCGAGCAGGGCATGATCTCCAAGCTGATCGAGGCCAAGCCCGAAGACCTGCGTAACTTTATCGAAGAAGCGGCCGGTATCTCCAAGTACAAGGAGCGCCGCCGCGAGACCGAAAACCGTATTCGCCGCACCCATGAAAACCTCGCCCGCCTCACCGACCTGCGCGAAGAGTTGGAGCGCCAGCTCGAACGCCTGCACCGCCAGGCCCAGGCCGCCGAGAAGTATCAGGAATACAAGGGTGAAGAGCGCCAGCTCAAGGCGCAATTGTCGGCGCTGCGCTGGCAAGCATTGAATGACCAGGTGGGCCAGCGCGAAGCGATTATTGGCACCCAGGAAGTCAGTTTTGAAGCGCTGGTGGCCGAGCAGCGTAATGCCGACGCCAGCATTGAGCGCCTGCGTGACGGCCACCATGAGTTGTCCGAACGCTTCAATCTGGTGCAAGGCCGCTTCTATTCGGTGGGCGGTGATATTGCCCGGGTCGAGCAGAGTATCCAGCACGGCCAGCAGCGTTTGCGCCAGTTGCAGGATGACTTGAAGGAAGCCGAGCGCGCACGCCTGGAGACCGAGTCGCACCTGGGCCATGACCGTACCTTGCTGCTGACCCTGGGCGAAGAGCTGGACATGCTCACCCCCGAGCAGGAAATCACCAGCGCCGCCGCCGAAGAAGCCGCCGCCGCCCTGGAAGAATCCGAAGCCACCATGCACGGCTGGCAGGAACAGTGGGACGCCTTCAACCTGCGATCCGCCGAGCCACGCCGCCAGGCCGAGGTGCAGCAGTCGCGCATCCAGCAGTTGGAAACCAGCATGGAACGTCTGGCCGAGCGCCAGCGTCGGTTGCAGGAGGAGCGCGTATTGCTCGCTGCCGATCCGGAAGACGCGGCGATCATGGCGCTGAGCGAACAGCTGGCCGAAAGCGAAATGACCCTGGAAGAGCTGGAGGCCAGCGAAGAACAGCAAGTGGAGCGCCTGGAGCAACTGCGCCAGCAATTGCACACCGCGACCCAGGCGCAGCAGCAAGCCCAGGGCGACTTGCAGCGGCTCAATGGTCGGTTGGCTTCGTTGGAAGCCTTGCAGCAGGCCGCGCTCGACCCAGGCACCGGCACCGCCGAATGGCTGCGCGACCAGCATTTGGCCGAGCGCCCGCGCCTGGCTGAAGGCTTGAAAGTCGAAGCCGGCTGGGAACTGGCGGTGGAAACCGTGTTGGGTGCCGATCTGCAAGCGGTGCTGGTGGATGATTTTGCGGGTTTCGACCTGGTCGGGTTTGCCCAGGGCGATTTGCGCCTGCTCAGCCCGGCGCCCGAGGGTGCACGGGTGCCGGGCAGCTTGCTGGACAAGGTCGAGGCGGCGATGGATCTGTCGCCATGGCTGGGCCAGGTCAGGCCCGTGGAGACCCTTGAGCAAGCCTTGGCCCAACGCGGCCAATTGGCGACCGGCGAAAGCTTGATCAGCCG
Organism: Pseudomonas sp. PA-7-1E; assembly: GCF_021605325.1. NCBI lineage: Bacteria > Pseudomonadati > Pseudomonadota > Gammaproteobacteria > Pseudomonadales > Pseudomonadaceae > Pseudomonas > Pseudomonas sp. PA-7-1E. The sequence continues at coordinate 25,303 of NZ_WKFA01000021.1, read as the reverse complement.
CGATGGTTATTGGGTCGGCCGCCACTTCCTGCGCGTGCGCCGCGCCAGTGAGGCGGAAAGTGGCGTATTGGCCCGTGGCCAGGAAATCGTCAACCTGAGCGCCGAGCGTGAAGAACGCGAAGCCACACTGGAAAGCCTGGAAACCGAACTGCAAACCCTGCGCGCTACCCAGCGCCAGCAGGAAACCGGCCGCGAACACCTGCGTCGGCTGTTGCAGGACGAAGCGCGCCAGCAAGGCGAGTTGAAAGCCCAACTTTCCGCGAGCAGGGCCAAGGTCGAGCAATTGACCCTGCGCCGCACCCGTCTTGACGAAGAAGTGGCCGAGATGGGCGAACAGCGCGCCCTGGAACATGAACAGATCGGTGAAGCGCGCCTGCACTTGCAGGAGGCCCTCGACAGCATGGCCCTGGACACCGAACAGCGCGAGTTGCTGCTGGCCCAGCGCGACAGCCTGCGCGAGCGCCTTGACCGCGTGCGCCAGGAAGCCCGGCAGCACAAGGACCACGCCCATCAGTTGGCCGTACGCCTGGGCTCGTTGCGCGCCCAGCATGATTCCACGCGCCAGGCCCTTGAGCGCCTGGAGATGCAGTCCGAACGCCTGACCGAAAAGCGCGAGCAACTGAGCCTCAACCTGGAGGAGGGCGAGGCGCCGCTGGAAGAGCTGCGCCTCAAGCTTGAGGAGTTGCTCGACAAGCGCATGACCGTCGATGTCGAACTCAAGACCGCCCAGATCGCCCTGGAAGACGCCGACCGTGAACTGCGCGACGCCGAAAAGCGTCGCACCATGGCCGAGCAGCAATCGCAGTTGATCCGCGGCCAGCTCGAACAACAGCGTATGGAATGGCAAGCCCTCACCGTGCGCCGCAAGACCTTGCAAGACCAATTGCTGGAAGACGGCTATGACCTGCACGGCGTGCTCAACACCCTGACCGCCCAGGCCAACGAGAAAGACGCCGAAGAAGAACTTGAACGGATTGCCGCACGTATTCAACGCCTGGGCGCGATCAACCTCGCCGCTATCGATGAGTACCAGCAGCAGTCCGAGCGTAAACGTTATCTGGATGCCCAGGACGCCGATCTGGTTGAAGCCCTGGACACCCTGGAAAACGTGATCCGCAAGATCGACAAGGAAACCCGCAACCGCTTCAAAGATACCTTTGATCAGATTAATGGCGGTTTACAGGCGTTATTCCCAAAAGTTTTCGGTGGTGGCAGCGCCTACTTGGAACTGACGGGCGAAGATCTACTCGATACAGGGGTAACGATCATGGCGCGGCCTCCGGGCAAGAAGAACAGCACCATCCATTTATTGTCTGGCGGCGAAAAAGCCCTGACCGCATTGGCCCTGGTATTTGCCATCTTCAAGTTGAACCCGGCGCCGTTCTGCATGCTCGACGAAGTTGACGCGCCGCTGGATGACGCTAACGTTGGACGCTACGCTCGGTTGGTCAAAGAGATGTCCCAGACCGTGCAGTTCATCTATATCACCCACAACAAGATCGCCATGGAAATGGCCGACCAGTTGATGGGGGTGACGATGCATGAGCCTGGATGTTCGCGATTGGTAGCGGTGGATGTGGAAGAGGCGATGGCGATGGTGGAATCCTGAGCCACGCCGGGAGAGAGAATTTACAGCACGCTGTAGGGCGATTTACCGGTCTGGGGAAAGTGGCAAATGGACATATTTGTTCAAGGCATTTTGACAGACGGTGTAAAGTTATCTTTGGTCGTGCTAGTTTAATGTCAATTTTTCGTGTGCGTGGGCAAAACGTCAGTCAGAACATAGAGTTGGCGCCACGTTTTAAAGCGGTTTGCACGGTGCTAAACCCCTTATTTTTCAGCATTTTTTATTAGAGGCACGGGATTACATGGAAATCGGTCTGCGCGAGTGGCTGATCGTCATCGGCATTATTGTCATTGCCGGTATTCTTTTTGATGGCTGGCGCCGCATGCGCGGTGGCAAGGGCAAGCTCAAGTTCCGGCTGGACCGAAACCTGTCCAACTTGCCTGATGACGACGGCGCCGCCGAGCTGCTGGGGCCGCCCCGTGTGCTGGATACCCATAAAGAGCCGCAACTGGACGAGCACGACCTGCCGTCGATGAGCGCCCCGCTGCGTGAAGCCCGCGAGCCGTCGTCCAAGCGTGGCAAGCGCGGTAGCGCGGCGGTTGCCGAGCCGCACCAGGGCGACCTGAACCTCGACGTCGATGATGGCCCGAGCTTCAGCAGCCGCGATGACGATTTCCCGGACGAGACGTCCGCCAAGAGTGCGGCGCGCCAATCGGTCAACGATCAGCCGGCTGCCGAAGAAGTCCTGGTCATCAGCGTGATCTGCCGCGATGCCGGTGGCTTCAAGGGCCCTGCGCTGTTGCAGAACATTCTCGAAAGCGGCCTGCGTTTTGGCGAGATGGATATCTTCCATCGTCACGAAAGCATGGCCGGTAACGGCGAAGTGCTGTTCTCCATGGCCAACGCGGTCAAGCCGGGCACGTTCGATCTGGACGATATCGACCTGTTCAGCACCCCGGCGGTGAGTTTCTTCCTTGGCCTGCCAGGCCCGCGTCACCCCAAACAAGCGTTCGACGTGATGGTGGCCGCTGCCCGCAAGCTGTCCCAGGAGCTCAACGGCGAGCTCAAGGACGACCAGCGCAGCGTGCTCACCGCCCAGACCATCGAACACTACCGTCAGCGCATCGTCGAGTTCGAGCGTCGCGCCCTGACACAGAAACGCTGAGGATCGATCTTAAGCGTTGTCTGTAGAATCCGTGCACTAACATATTGAGCAGCTTCGGCTGCTCTTTTGCTTTATGAGAGAACACCCATGACCGCCGCCCAAACCCGCATCCTCGAACTGCGCGCTGAGCTGGATCAGCACAACTATCGCTACCACGTCCTCGACGAGCCGAGCATTCCGGACGCCGAATACGACCGCCTGTTCCACGAGCTCAAGGCCCTGGAGGCCGAGCACCCGGAACTGGTGACGCGTGACTCACCGACGCAGCGGGTCGGCAGTGCGGCATTGTCGGCGTTCACCCAGGTCAAACACGAGATCCCGATGCTCAGCCTGGGCAACGCCTTCGATGAAACCACCATGCTGGAGTTTGATCGCCGGGTCACCGAGGGCCTTGATCTGCCGGTGGGCGATCTATTTGGCGCTGGCGCGGCGGTGGAATACAGCTGCGAGCCGAAGCTGGATGGCCTGGCGGTCAGCCTGCTGTACCAGGATGGCGAGCTGGTGCGCGGTGCCACCCGGGGCGACGGCACCACCGGCGAGGACATCAGCGTCAATGTGCGCACCGTGCGCAATATCCCCCTGAAACTGCACGGCACGGGCTGGCCAGCCACCCTGGAAGTGCGCGGTGAAGTGTTCATGTCCAAGGCCGGTTTCGAGCGGTTGAACGCCTCGCAACTGGAAGTGGGCGGCAAGACCTTCGCCAACCCGCGCAACGCCGCGGCGGGCAGCCTGCGCCAACTGGATTCGAAGATCACCGCCAGTCGCCCGCTGGAATTCTGCTGCTATGGCATCGGCCAGGTGACCGCGGATATCAGCGACACCCATATCGGCAACCTCAAGCAGTTGCAGAAGTGGGGTATGCCGATCAGCCACGAATTGAAGCTGGCCAAGGGTATCCAGGAATGTCTGGACTACTACCGCGACATCGGCGAGCGCCGCAATGCGCTGGGCTATGAAATCGACGGCGTGGTGTTCAAGGTCAACAGCATTGCCTACCAGCGTGAACTAGGCTTCCGTGCCCGCGAGCCGCGCTGGGCGATCGCGCACAAATTCCCGGCCATGGAAGAACTCACTGAGCTGCTCGACGTGGAGTTCCAGGTCGGTCGTACCGGTGCGGTCACGCCGGTGGCGCGCCTCAAGCCGGTCAAGGTGGCCGGCGTGACCGTGTCCAATGCCACCCTGCATAACATGGACGAAGTGGCACGCTTGGGGCTGATGATTGGCGACACCGTGATCATCCGCCGCGCCGGTGATGTGATTCCGCAGGTGGTCTCGGTGGTCACCGAGCGCCGCCCGGAAAACGCCCGCGCCGTGCAGATCCCGCAGAATTGCCCGGTGTGCGGTTCCCATGTGGAGCGCACGCAACTGGTCAAGCGTAGCAAGGGCAAGGAAACCGTCAGCGAAGGCGCGGTGTACCGTTGCGTCGGGCGCCTGGCCTGCGGTGCGCAACTCAAGCAGGCAATCATTCATTTCGTCTCGCGCCGGGCCATGGACATCGACGGCCTGGGCGACAAGACCATCGAGCAACTGGTGGATGAACAGCTCATTGGTTCGCCGGCCGATCTCTACAAACTCAAATATGAACAGATCATCGACCTGGAAGGCTTTGCCGATATCTCCAGCAAGAAGCTGATCAGTGCCATCGAAAACAGCAAGACCCCGACCCTGGCACGCTTTATCTACGCCTTGGGCATTCCCGATGTGGGCGAGGAGACGGCCAAGGTCCTGGCGCGCTCGCTGGCGTCCCTGGAGCGCGTTCAAAAGGCGTTGCCAGAGGTGCTGACGTACTTGCCGGATGTAGGTCTGGAAGTGGCCCATGAGATCCATAGCTTCTTTGAAGACGGGCACAACCAGCAGGTGATTGGCGCGCTATTGTCACCGGACGAATGCGGTTTGCAATTGCAGGAGCAGGGCGAACTCAGCGCGGAATTCGCCGCCAGCACCACCTTGGGCGGTTTGCTCGACAAGCTGCACGTGCCGTCGGTGGGTCCAGGTGCTGCGCAGAAACTCGCGGACAAGTTCGGTTCGCTGGAAGGCGTCATCAAGGCTGACTGGCTCGATATGCGCCAGGCGCTGCCCGAGAAGCAAGCCAAGGCTGTGCGGGACTTTTTCGATAATGCCGACAACGCTAGCCATGCCCTGGCCATCGAGCAGCAGCTCAAGGACTTTGGTATGCATTGGCAGAGCGAGAAAAAGGTCGTTGAAGGCTTGCCCGAAGCCGGGCACACCTGGGTACTCACGGGCTCCCTGGAGCTGATGAGCCGCGATGTGGCCAAGGACAAGCTCGAAAGCCTGGGGGCCAAGGTGGCCGGTTCCGTTTCGGCGAAAACCCACTGTGTGGTGGCGGGACCGGGCGCTGGCTCGAAACTGGCCAAGGCCAATGAGCTGGGCCTGAAAGTACTGGACGAAGAGGCCTTCGTCGCCTTCCTGGCCAAGCACAACATCACCGTCTGATTGATCGTCCCCACGCTCCGCGTGGGAACGCATCCTGTGACGCTCCGCGTCACGGCCTTCGCGCAGACGCAGAGCGTCCAAGGCGGCATTCCCACGCGGAGCGTGGGAACGATCTCTCAACACTGTAGGAGCGAGCTTGCTCGCGAAGAACCGGAGGACGCCGCTGTGAACCAGGCAGCCCGCGTTATCGTTGACGATCTTCGCGAGCAAGCTCGCTCCTACAGGGAGCAGTTGAACGATCCCGAGCGAGAAATGATCTAGTCTCTGTCACCCAGGGAGAGATCGCCATGTTCCGCTACTTCGAGCAACTCAGCACGCGCATCGCCGCTCCGTTCATGGCCGAAACCTCGCGCAACAGCAAGGTGTGGCAATGCCGGTGTGGCCAGTCGCTGTTTTTTCGCAACAGCCAGTGCCTGGCCTGCCAGGCGGCATTGGGTTACCAGCCGCAGCAAAGCCGCTTGTCGTCCTTGCAACCTGGGCCGGCGGTCGGTACTTGGCTGGCGGACGATAATCTCGATGCCGGCGCATTCCGGCGCTGTGCAAACCTCGATTCACCCGCCGCCTGCAACTGGCTGATTCCTGCCCACAGCACCGCGCCGTTGTGCGTGGCCTGTAGCCTGAACCGCACCATTCCTGATCTCTCGGTTCCGGAAAACCCCGAACGCTGGCGCAAGGTTGAAACCGCCAAGCGCCGCTTGGTGGCGCAACTGATCAGTCTAGGCCTGCAAGTGGTGCCCAAAAGCGTTGACGAAGAGACTGGCCTGGCCTTCGACTTTATCGGTATCGACCTGGAAGGCAGCGCGCCCACCACTGGCCACGCCAATGGGCTGATCACCCTGGACATCAAGGAAGCCGATGACGCCCACCGCGAAAAAGTCCGTGTACAGATGCGCGAGCCATACCGGACCTTGCTTGGCCATTTTCGCCATGAAGTCGGCCATTACTACTGGGATCGCCTGATCGCCAACAGTCACTGGCTCACACCTTTTCGCAACCTGTTCGGCGATGAACGTGCCAGTTATGCCGAGGCCCTCGACCGGCACTACCAGAACGGCCCGCGCCCGGACTGGCAACTCACCTGCGTGAGCGCCTACGCCACCATGCACCCCTGGGAAGACTGGGCCGAAACCTGGGCCCACTACTTGCACATGATGGACGCCGTGGACACGGCCCTGGGCTTTGGTATGAGCGCCCGCGAGATGGACCTGGATTACCAGCCATTCCCCCTGACCACGCTCTACGACCCGCAACACCCTGGCGGCCCGGCATTCCTCTGCTTCGTCAATGCCTGGATCGAACTGGCCGGCATGCTCAACGAACTGTCCCGCGCCATGGGCCAGCCGGATTTCTACCCCTTCGTGCTGCCGCCCGCGGTGATTGCCAAGCTGCACTTTATTCACCTGGTCATCCAGGAAGAGGGCGGCAGGGCCGATGGGGTTATGGCAAGTGCTTGAGCCTTCTCATTTTTTAATCCGGAACCAACGGTTGTAACTTCCGATGAGATGGGTACAATGGCGCGGCTTGCCGAGAGGCAGCGTCGTTATGGTGACCCCATCGGTCCCCCCGCAACGATTACCCGTGAACCTGGTCAGAGCCGGAAGGCAGCAGCCACAGCGGGAACATTGTGTGCCGGGGTGTGGCTGGTGGGGTTGCCTCCATAACGCTCCCTCCTGCAGTCCCTTCTAAAACTCAAGTTATTTTCAGCCAGTCATCTGTGATGCTTCCTGCACAGTGCATGACGGTCATTTCGCGTCTAGTGGCATACTCCCAAGCGTCTCTTCCCCAGGCTACGAGGCTCTATGCACTCGGAACATTTCGACTTATCCAGCCCCGTATTCTTGCCGATCACCGAGCACACCTGTGCGGGTTTGTTGGGCGGCGAGGGTTTCGATGCGCTTGTAGCCCTGAGTGAGCCCGAATTGGCGGCGGTGCTGGTGATCCAGAACCTGGCGCAGGTGCCGGAAAGCGAGCTGAGCGCCAATGGTGCTGAAAAAGTGTTGGCCAAACTGGTTGACTGGGCAGTCGATGCCAGCCATTCGGCCAGTGTGTCCCTGCTCTCTGAAGCGCAGCGGCTGTTCGATCAGAGGAAGCTGTACTTCGGCCTCAATGTGGTCAAAAGCCTGAAGCTGCGCTTTCTGCTGGAGGAGGAAGTACAGGCTCGGGACTATCTGTTGCCCAGTGGCAAATGGGACGTCGAGTATAAAGTCCGCCACCTCAAGGCCAATGATCCGTTCAGCCAGCAGGTAATCACGCCCAGGCATCGCGAGCGCTGGTTGAGCGCCGAGCAAGACAAGCTGCTCAGAACCTTCCGCGCCAACCTGAACGAAGACCTGCATGTTCAAGGCTATGCAGGCATTGGCAAGAGTCACCTGCTGGTGGCCTTGCTGGAGCACCTGCGCCCGGAAAAGACCTTACTGTTGGCACGCACCCCGGCAAAACTCGAAACCCTGCGTGCGCGCATGGTGGGAGCGCGGGAGCGTAAGGCCGGGCATACCTTCCAGGACTTCGCCCATGCTCTATTGCATGGCCCGAGGCCAAAGCCGCTGAATACGCCGGTGAGGGTGCCGACCAAGCAGGCGCTCGCTCAAGAACTGAATATCTTTGGTTTCCGCCGCCTGGAAGGGCAAGCGGTGGTGGAGGTGTGCCTCAAGGTGCTTGAGGCCTACTGCCGCTCCTGGGAGTACAGCTTGTCGGCCCAGCATTTGCCGCATTTCAAGCAACCGCTCGCCGGCGTCGATGCCAGGGCGCTGCTCGAATATGCCAGCCGGTTATGGGGCTACCTAGAGGCTAACCCGGCCTGGGGCCGGCATACCGGGTTTGAAGCCTTGTTGATGATCAAGCGCGCCAGCCTTGCAGGCTGCGTGGTGCCCGAGCGCTATACCCACGTGCTCATCGATGAGAGCCAGGACATCCCGGCGCCGCTGTTGCAAATCATCGAGCGCGGGCGCCAGGTGCTGATCACTTTGGGGGATGAATATCAGCAGGCCAGTGGCGGCGTGGTCAAGCGTGCCCGTGAGGTTCGCCATACCGACGTGTGCTACTCCGTGCGTTCCGGGCGCAATGTCGAGCGCCTGGTCAACCCGTTGATCAGCTTGCACTCGGAAAAAAGCAAATCGCTTTTCGAGGGCGCGCGCGATGCCGATGTCGGCATTGAGTTTTATCCGCAGGGTTTCGTGCCCCCGCAAGGTTGCGTGGTGTTGACCGCTTCCCATTGGGACACCATGCAGTGGGCGATCCAGTTGAGCCACGCCCGCTGTGCGTTCGGCCTCGCGAGCAAAGAGGCCCAGCAGTCGCTCAAGCATTTCATGGACACGGTTATCGCGTTGTTCAAACCCGATTTCTATAGCAATGAGTTCAATGACCTCGGCCCCCATGCGTTTTTCAGCGACATGGCCGATTGGCAGCAGGTGCGCGAAGCCTGCCAGTTCGATGAGGCGTTTCTGTGGGTCGAGGCCGAGCTGGAAAAAGGCTTTAACGTGGCGGATGTCACGCGTTTGAACAGGTTGATTGGCCATCCGGACGAGCGCGTCCTGTTGATGCTGGCGCAGGATGCGGGCGGCATGGAGTTCGACCGGGTACTGCTCACCCCGGAATTGTTGACCAATGTGAAGTTCCAGGACGCTTACGCGTTCGATCAACGACTCTGTGCGGTGTATATCGCGATTTCACGGGCCAGGGTGCAGTTGTACCTGCCCTACGATGTGGTCGAGTGGCTCGACTACCACAAGTATCAAAAGACCCGTGAATCCCACGGTTACTGACGGATTTAATCCGGCTGTTTCACAACTTTCATAACGTCCTCTGGACAATCCGCAGACCGCCTTGTTAGCTTGCGCCGGCCACTTGTTTCAGAATATGACAAGGGCTTGGATTTGATATTGAAGTGCTATCGCTTCTTTCACTCACAAGGATGTCTGTCATGAAAAGCCTGCAAGGGTTGCCTCGTCTTATCAGCGCGTCGGTAGGGACGCCCGGCAAAGCCCGCAACTTGCCCGCCGATGTTCAGTGCATCCAGTATTTATTCAATTTGATCATTCCCAAGATGGGGTTTGCCTTGCTGGAAAACGGCAAGTGCGATGGCCAGTTGGTGCAATGCATCAGCCAGTATCAGTTTCGCCATCTCAAGTACGCCCATCCCGATGGCGTGATCGACCCCACCGGGCGGACGTTCAACAGTCTGATCGAAGAGGCGCTGAAGGTACCGGTGCGGGCTTTTCCCAATACGCGCATTCCGACGTTTCTCAACATTTTCGGCAATAACAACGTCGATGCGGTACAGGCCACGGTCAATGTGTACCTGGACCGCGTGCGTGCGGTGATCGAGGCCGAGCGGCGTAACCGGCAGTTGATGATGCAGTCCACCTGCGATGGCGGGACGACATTGAGCGACACGGATTTCCAGAACGCCGCCAAGCAATTGGGCAACGGCATTTCGGTGAATGTGGTCAAGGCGTTCGCCACGGTGGAGTCGGGCGGGAAGGTGGGGTTCGGGCCCGCCAAGTTGCCGATCATCGCTTTTGAAGGGCACCACTTTCGCAAGTACACCAAGCACATCTACGACCAGTCGCAGCCGTTGCTGTCGTATATCTACAAGAAAAAAGCCGGCCCGCAATGGCAGACGAACAATAAGGATCAGGTCAAGGCCTGGGAGACCATGGCCACCGCCTTTGCGCTGGACCAGGAAGCCGCCTTGATGTCGGCCTCCTGGGGCATGTTTCAAATCATGGGGTTCAATTTTGCTGCGTGCGGATTCAAGACGGTGTTTGAGTTCGTGGCGTCATTAAAGATCAATGCCGGTAACCAACTCAAAGCCTATCTCAGCCTTTGCAGCCACAACTCGGCATTATTGAGCGCCATGAAAAACAAGGATTTTACCGCCATGGCCCGAAACTATAACGGCGATGATTACGGCAACTATGACGTCCTGATGAAACAAGCCTACGAAGCCTTTGAAGGGAAGAAATAAGATGATTCGTTATCTGGCGATGGGAGTGTTGTCGTGGTGCGCCGTGGCGCCTGCGTTGGCCGGCTCGGCGGCGTTGCATTCAGGCAAATATGAAGGGCTGATGCTGGCGGTGACGCCGGGGCATCAGGTGGAGGGTTTCTACCAGGAATCGATGGGCGAGGGTGTGGCACGTGGTTGCACGTTCTACTTGCAAGGCAAGCCCGAAGCGCTCACCACCTGGCTGGACGCTGCCTACCCAGGCAGTGTGGCAGCGGCGTCCGACGGGGTGACCCTGACCGTGGCGCAGGGCCGTCAACACCCCGGCTGCATCAATGTGCTGATGCCGGAAATCGCCACCGGCCTGGAGCTGAGCCAGACCGCCAGCAAACAATGGATCGGCTTGGTGACGGTGTCTGCCGACAAGGCTTACTTGCTGAAAACGCCGGGCGCCAAAGCGGCAAAGCGGCCTTACATCGTCAAGCATGACGTGGTGGGCGTACTGGCGTTCAAGGACGGCTGGGCGCAGGTGGAGTTCATCAACGCTGATGACCGTTCGTTCACAGGCTGGATCAGCCAGGGCCAGTACGCACGGTTGGCTGCGCCGAAGCCCTGAATTGTAGGAGCGAGCTTGCTCGCGAAAAACGTCAACGATAACGCGTGCCTCCTGAATAAACGCGGCGCTTGTGATTTTTTCGCGAGCAAGCTCGCTCCTACTTGGTATCAGGGCGATTTTCGTCGCACATTTAGGACTGTGTCAGCCAAAGGTCTCGCGCAGTAGCCCGGCAAACGCATCTCGCGCCAGGTGCCGCTGGGTGTCCGTGTGCCAGAACAACAGGTTGTCCACGGGCGCCAGTGCTTCAAAGCGATACGATGCCAGTTGATTGGCCTGTTCATAGCGCGCCAGGATCCCCTCGGGTGCCAACGCCACGCCAATCCCCGCGCTCACGCATCCGATGATCGTGCCCCAACTGGCGTAGCTGGCGATTGCTGGCTTGATGTCATGGGGCTTGAGCCAGTTTTCCAGGGCGGCGCGATAAGGGCAGCCCGGCGGCCACACCAGCAGGGTTCGGCCGGCCAGGTCCTCGGCACTGTTGATAGGTGCGCTGCACGCGCTGGCGATCAGCACCAGGCGCTCGCTGTAGACCACGCTCTGTTCCAGCTTCGTGCGTTTGCCGCCGGCAGCCACCAGCGCCACATCCAGGCGGTGGTGCTGCAGGTCGTCCAGCAGTTGCGCCCAGGCACCGGTGACCAGTTCCAGGCTGACATCGGGATAACGCCGGTGGTATTCCGCCAGTAGCGGCGGCAAGCGCCCGCTGGCGCTGGATTCCACCGCACCGATGCGCAAGGTGCCACGGGGAATGGCGCTGGCATCCACGGCGCGTTTGGATTCATCCACCAAGGCCAGGATACGTTCGCAGTAATCCAGGAAGATCTCTCCCGCGGCGCTGATCGCCAGCCCTCGGCCAGCACGGATAAACAGCGGTGTGCCCAACTCGCTTTCCAGCTGCTTGATGCGCGTGGTGATATTGGACGGCACGCAGTGCAATTGCAGCGCAGCCTGGGCCACGCTGCCGGTTTGCGCCACGGCTCGCACCATTTTCAGTTGGGCCAGTTCCATTGCTCAGTTCCAATGATTTCAGAAGTCAGAAACGCTTAATTGTCCTATGCCTTGCCTGGGCCAAGACTGGCAGCATTCCTTTTGCGTGGATGCTGTCGATGAATACTCCGTCACCTCTGAAGCTTACGCTAGTCATTGCCAGCGTCATCCTCTGTTGGGCGTATTCCCCCATCGGCGTGCACATGGGGCTGCACAGTTACAGCCCCGGCCAATTGGCGCTGCTGCGGTTTTTGATCGCGTCGGTATTCATGGGCGGCGTGGCCTCGGTGTTGGGAATTGGACGGCCACCATTGCGCGACCTGCCGTGGTTGTTGGTGCTGGGCTTTTTCGGGGTGTTCCTGCACCACACCAGTCTCAATTACGGGCAGCAATGGGTGACGGCGGCAGCGTCGAGTGTGTTGGCACAGTCGGCGCCGTTGTTCAGTGTGTTGATTGCGTTTTTGTGCTTGAAGGAGCAGGTCAGCGCCTGGCGCTGGGGCTGCGTGCTGTTGGGGTTGGCCGGCGTAGTGGTGGTGATCTGGGGCGACCGGGGCATAGGCGATATCAACCCACGGGGTTTGCTGATCTTGTTGGCGGCTTGCTCATGGAGTGTGTACTTCGCCATTCAGCGACATTACGCCCATCGCTACAGCCCGTTGACGATGGCGTGCTACATGGTGTGGTCCGGCACCCTGATGCTGTGCGTGAACCTGCCGGGCCTGCCCGTCGCCATCGTGCAGGCACCGATGGTGGAGAATCTTGCCGTGCTGGTGCTGGGCATTTTTCCCAGTGCCTTGGCCTATCTGGCCTGGGGTTACGTGTTGAAGCACGTCGAGGTCAGTCGTGCGTCGGTGGCGATGTACCTGATTCCACCGGTTGCCATGCTGATGGCCGCCACGCTGCTTGGCGAACACGTCACCCTGCAGGTGATGCTGGGCGCGGTGATCGTGCTGGCAAGTGTCGCCGCTATCAGTCTGGAAGGGAATTGGCGCCCCAAGGTGCCAGCAAAACGCCCGCAGGTGCCCTCCGGGAGGCCAATCGAACAAGCTTCGTCAGATTAGAAGAGCGTGCCGGATGCAATTTCCCCCTTGCTCCGCTAGCATTACCGGCTTCTGCTTCCCAGTTGCGACGGTTTTCGATGAGTTATCAGGTTCTTGCACGTAAATGGCGCCCGCGCTCGTTCCGCGAAATGGTCGGCCAGACCCATGTGCTCAAGGCTCTGATCAATGCCTTGGACAGCCAACGGCTGCACCATGCCTACCTGTTCACCGGTACGCGTGGGGTGGGCAAGACCACGATTGCGCGCATCATCGCCAAGTGCCTGAATTGTGAAACCGGTATTACCTCGACGCCTTGTGGCACCTGTTCGGTGTGCCGTGAGATCGACGAAGGGCGTTTCGTCGACCTGATCGAGATCGATGCCGCGAGCCGAACCAAGGTCGAAGACACCCGCGAGCTGCTGGACAACGTGCAGTACGCGCCGAGCCGTGGCCGCTTCAAGGTCTACCTGATCGACGAAGTGCACATGCTGTCCAGCCACTCCTTCAACGCCTTGTTGAAAACCCTGGAAGAGCCGCCGCCCTACGTCAAGTTCATCCTGGCCACCACCGACCCGCAGAAACTTCCGGCAACGATTTTGTCGCGGTGCCTGCAGTTCTCCCTGAAAAACATGACCCCCGAGCGTGTGGTCGAGCATTTGACCCATGTGCTGGGCGTCGAGAACGTACCGTTCGAAGACGACGCGCTGTGGTTGCTGGGCCGCGCCGCTGATGGTTCGATGCGCGATGCCATGAGCCTCACCGACCAGGCCATCGCGTTTGGTGAAGGCAAGGTCATGGCCGCCGACGTGCGCGCCATGCTCGGTACCCTGGACCACGGCCAGGTGTTCGACGTGCTGCACGCGCTGATCGAAGGAGACGCCAAGGCGTTGCTCGAAGCGGTGCGCCACCTGTCGGAGCAAGGCCCGGACTGGAATGGCGTGCTTTCGGAAATCCTCAACGTATTGCATCGCGTCGCCATCGCCCAGGCCCTGCCGGAAGGCGTGGACAACGGCCATGGCGACCGAGATCGCGTATTGGCCCTGGCCCAGGCCTTGCCGGCCGAAGACGTACAGTTCTACTACCAGATGGGCCTCATCGGTCGCCGCGACCTGCCCCTGGCACCCGACCCTCGGGGTGGCTTTGAAATGGTGCTGCTGCGCATGCTGGCATTCCGGCCGGCAGATTCGGCAGACGCACCGAGACAGCCGCTAAAGCCAGTGGGGATCAGCCAGGCCACAGTTGATTCCGCCAAACCAGTGGCTGGCGCGGCCGTTGTCGCGCCAGTAGTTACTGCGCCTGCGGTTGCTGTGCCTGAGCCGGTTGCGCCGGCACCTGAGCCTGAACCTGCGCCGGTTGCCGTCGCACCGGTGGTCGAGCCCGAGCCCGTGGTCGACTTGCCTTGGAATGACCCGGTCGAAGCGCAAGTAGAGCCCGAGCAACAGCCCGCCGTGGAGCCCGTGCTGGAAACCACCGGCGAGCAACCCGAGCTGACGCCGATGCCTGCGCCGACTCCGGACAGCGTGGTGCCGGATGCCCCTGAGTGGGTATCGGCCCCCGTTCCTGAACCGACGGTCGCCCAGGTCGACGCGGCCACTCCCGGCATTGACCTGGACGACGAACCGCCGCTGGACGAAGACTACATCGAGCCGGACATGGATTCGGCCTACAGCTACCTGGACGATTTGGCCAGTGAGCACACCGCGGAACCTGCGCCCGAGCCCGAGGCAGAACCTGCCGCGGCCCCGGCTACCGGCCTGGCCCTGCAATGGCTGGAATTGTTTCCGAAATTGCCGATCTCCGGCATGACCGGCAGTATCGCCGCCAACTGCACCCTGATTTCCATCGAAGGCGACCACTGGCTGCTGCACCTGGACCCGGCCCATAGCGCCTTGTTCAACGCCACCCAGCAGCGCCGGCTCAACGACGCACTCAACCAGTACCATGGGCGCACGCTGACCATCGCCATCGAGCTGATCAAGCCCGAGCAGGAAACCCCGGCCCAGGCAGCGACCCGTCGGCGCCTTAACCGCCAGCGCGAGGCCGAGGACTCGATCCACGCAGATCCGCTTATCCAACAAATGATGCAACAGTTCGGTGCGGTCGTCCGCCACGATACTATTGAACCTGTCGAAGCCCCGGTGCCCCAAGCGTCATGACACCGGGCTACTCATTGATCCACGTACTTTTGAGGTGATTCCCATGATGAAAGGTGGCATGGCCGGCCTGATGAAGCAGGCGCAGCAGATGCAGGAAAAAATGGCCAAGATGCAGGAAGAGCTGGCCAACGCCGAAGTCACCGGTAAAGCCGGTGGCGATATGGTCAGCGTGGTGATGACCGGTCGTCACGACATCAAGCGTGTCAGCATCGACCCAAGCGTATTGCCGGGCGTGGGTGAAGATGACCTGGAAATGCTCGAAGCGCTGTTCGCCGCAGCCGTCAACGACGCTGTGCGCAAGATCGAAGCCAACAGCCAGGACAAAATGTCCGGCGTGACCGCTGGCATGCAACTGCCACCGGGCATGAAACTGCCGTTCTGATACACGCTTTAGCTAGACTCAAATGCCAGGCATCGCGCCTGGCATTTTTTTGGCCGGTCGAAACATCGAACCCCAGGCCTTCACCGATGGTCTGCACCCTATACCGTTGAAACCACTCACCGATAAAGGAGCCCCGCTGATGCCTCAAGAAATGACGCTCAACCAACGCATCGTTCTGGTCTCACGCCCTCAAGGCGCACCCACGCCGGAAAACTTTCGCCTGGAACGTGTGAGCCTGCCGGACCTGGCAGACGGTCAGGTGTTGCTCAAGACCCTGTACCTGTCCCTGGACCCTTACATGCGTGGACGCATGAGTGACGCGCCTTCCTACGCCGCGCCCGTGGAAATCGGCGAGGTGATGACCGGTGGGGCTGTCAGCCGTGTCGAGCAATCGCGCAACCCGAAATTCGAAGTGGGCGACCTGGTGGTCGGCGCCACCGGCTGGCAAAGCCACTGCATTTGCGAAGGCCATAACCTGATCCCGCTGCCCAAGGGCCTGCCGAGTCCGTCGATGGCCTTGGGCGTACTGGGTATGCCGGGCATGACGGCCTATATGGGCTTGATGGATATCGGCCAGCCCAAGGCCGGGGAAACCCTGGTGGTGGCGGCTGCGTCTGGCGCGGTGGGGTCGGTGGTGGGCCAAGTGGCCAAGCTCAAGGGCTTGCGCGTGGTGGGCATTGCCGGTGGCGCAGACAAGTGCCGCTACGTGGTGGGTGAGTTGGGCTTTGACGCCTGTATCGACCACAAGAGCGAAGATTTCGCCCATGAGCTGGCCCTGGCCTGTTTCAAAGGCGTGGACATTTATTTCGAAAACGTCGGCGGTAAAGTCTTCGATGCCGTGCTGCCTTTGCTCAACCCCAAAGCGCGCGTGCCGCTGTGCGGGTTGATTGCCGGCTATAACGCCCATGAAGCGCCCAGCGGCCCTGACCGTTTGCCGGCCCTGCAACGCACCTTGCTGACCAAGCGGGTGCGCATCCAGGGCTTTATCGTGTTCGATGACTACGGCGACCGCCAACCGGAGTTCCTCAGTGCCATGGCGCCTTGGGTGCGCGAGGGCAAGATCAAGTTCCGCGAGGACGTGGTCGACGGCCTGGAGCAGGCGCCCGAAGCCTTTATCGGCCTGCTCGAAGGGCGCAACTTCGGCAAGTTGGTGGTGCGCGTCGCGCAGGATTGAGTATTTGACGCTAATCCGGGGCGCGGGTATAAACCGCGTCTCGTTGTTTTGTCGGACCCTTCGCCCATGAGCTTCAGCCCCCTGATTCGCCAACTGATCGACGCCTTGCGCACCTTGCCCGGCGTTGGCCAGAAAACTGCCCAGCGCATGGCGCTGCAACTGCTGGAGCGTGACCGCAGCGGCGGCACCCGCCTGGCCCAGGCCCTGAGCCAGGCCATGGAGGGCGTGGGCCACTGCCGCCAGTGCCGCACCCTCACCGAAGAAGAACTCTGCCCGCAATGCGCCGACCCACGTCGCGACGACACGTTGCTGTGCGTGGTGGAAGGGCCGATGGATGTGTACGCCGTGGAGCAAACCGGTTACCGCGGGCGTTACTTTGTGCTCACGGGCCACCTGTCGCCGCTCGACGGTTTGGGGCCGGAAGCCATCGGTATTCCACAACTGGTGGCGCGAATCGAAGAGCAGGGCACCTTTACCGAAGTGATCCTGGCAACCAACCCGACGGTGGAAGGTGAAGCCACCGCGCACTACATCGCCCAGTTGCTGACCAATAAAGGTTTGATTACTTCACGGATCGCCCATGGCGTACCGTTGGGGGGCGAGCTGGAATTGGTGGACGGCGGCACCCTGGCGCACTCGTTCGCAGGCCGCAAACCCATCGCCCTCTAAGACCCACTGCAATCTGGAGCTTCCTAACTCTGTAGGAGCGAGCTTGCTCGCGAAAAACCAATAGGCGCCGTGTTCACGCAGGAAGCACGCGTTATCGTTGACGGTTTTCGCGAGCAAGCTCGCTCCTACAGGGTTAGCGCAGACACATGACTTGATAACCAAGCAAGCGCTTGGTAAGTTCGCTCCATCTCGCCATGGAGCTTGCCGATGTCTGCCTATCAGGAATACTTCGACCCCAGCCACCAATTGGTCCGCGACAGCGTGCGCCGCTTCGTCGAGCGCGAGATGCTGCCGGGCATCGAGCACTGGGAGGAAGCTGAGAGCTTTCCCCGTGAGCTTTACCTCAAGGCCGGTGCGGCGGGCATTCTGGGCATCGGCTACCCCGAAACGCTGGGTGGCAGCCACGAAGGCGATCTGTTCGCCAAGGTCGCCGCCAGCGAAGAGCTGATGCGCTGCGGCTCCGGCGGCGTGGTGGCAGGGCTCGGCTCCCTGGATATCGGCCTGCCGCCCATCGTCAAATGGGCCCGGCCCGACGTGCGTGAGCGCATAGCGCCTCTGGTGCTCGCCGGCGAGAAGATCATCGCCCTGGCGGTCACCGAGCCCAGCGGCGGCTCAGATGTAGCCAACCTGCAAACCCGCGCCGTACGTGAAGGCGAGCATTACCGCGTGAGCGGTGCCAAGACCTTTATCACCAGCGGCATTCGCGCTGATTTCTACACCGTGGCCGTGCGCACGGGTGGGCCGGGCTTTGGTGGCATCAGCCTGCTGCTGATTGAAAAAGACACGCCCGGTTTTACCGTCGGCCAGCCACTGAAGAAGATGGGCTGGTGGGCGTCGGACACCGCCGAGTTATTCTTCGATGACTGCCGCGTGCCTGTGGGCAATCTCGTCGGTGTCGAGAACATGGGCTTTGCCTGCATCATGGGCAACTTCCAGAGCGAGCGCCTGGCCTTGGCCCTCATGGCCAACATGACCGCGCAACTGGCCTTGGAGGAAAGCCTCCAGTGGGCCGCCCAGCGCGAAGCATTCGGCAAACCCATCGGCAAATTCCAGGTGCTCAAGCATCGCCTGGCGGAAATGGCTACCGCCGTGGAGGTTTCCCGCGAGTTCACCTATCGCCAGGCCGCGAAGATGGCCGCCGGCAAGAGCGTAATCAAAGAGATTTCCATGGCCAAGAATCTGGCCACCGATACCGCTGATCGGGTGACGTATGACGCGGTGCAGATATTGGGCGGGCAGGGATATATGCGTGGCAGTCTGGTGGAGCGGCTGTATCGCGATAACCGGATTTTGTCGATTGGTGGCGGGACGCGCGAAGTGATGAATGAAATCATCAGTAAGCAGATGGGGTTGTAAGCCGGGGTGTTCTTTCGGCCTCATCGCGGGCAAGCCCGGCTCCCACAGGAGAATGCATTCCAAGGTGGGAGCCGGGCTTGCCCGCGATGGCGTCAGTACTGACGACGCTTATCTCTCAGTCAGCCCGAACTGCGTCAGGCAATACGTCGGAATCCCCATGTCTGCCAAGCGCTGCGAGCCACCCAGCTCCGGCAAATCAATAATCGCCGCGGCTTCAAAGATCTTTGCCCCCATGCGCCGCACCAGGTTCGCCGCCGCAATCAGGGTGCCGCCGGTGGCGATCAGGTCATCGAACATCAGCACGGAGTCGCCTTCGCACAGGCTGTCGGCGTGCACTTCCAGGAACGCTTCGCCGTACTCGGTCTGGTAACCCTCAGCCAGCACGTCCGCCGGCAGCTTGCCTTGCTTGCGGAACAGGATGAGCGGCTTGTTGAGTTGGTAGGCGATGATCGAGCCGATCAGGAAGCCACGGGCATCCATTGCACCGATATGGGTGAAATCGGCTTCGACATAGCGTTGGGCAAAGCTGTCGGCCACCAGGCGCAGGGCGCGGGGCGATTGAAACAGCGGCGTGATGTCACGAAAGATCACACCCGGCTTGGGGAAGTCGATAACGGGGCGAATCAGGGATTTGATGTCGAACGAATCAAAAGTCATCGTCGAGGAGTCCAGAGCGGAAAACGGACTCGAAGTATACCTGCGGCCTCGCCGATTGGCGCGGCCGCAGCCTGGATCAGACCTCCAGCGAACCGCCAGCCAATGCACACAGCTGGATCGGGTCGAGGATATGCACTTCTTTACCCTCGGCGGCAATCAACTGGTTCTGCTGGAAACGGGTAAACACGCGGGACACGGTCTCCACTGCCAGGCCCAGGTAATTACCGATCTCATTGCGCGACATGCTCAGGCGGAACTGGTTGGCCGAGAACCCACGGGCGCGAAAGCGCGCCGACAGGTTGACCAGGAACGTGGCGATACGCTCGTCGGCGGTTTTCTTCGACAGCAGCAGCATCATTTGCTGGTCGTCACGAATCTCGCGGCTCATCACGCGCATCAACTGGCGGCGCAATTGCGGCAGTTGCAGGGCCAGTTCATCCAGGCGCTCGAAAGGAATTTCGCACACCGACGTGGTTTCCAGGGCCTGGGCCGACACCGGATGAATCTCGGTGTCCATCCCCGACAGCCCGACCAACTCGCTTGGCAGGTGGAAACCGGTGATTTGCTCTTCGCCGCCGTCGCTGAGGCTGAAGGTCTTCAACGCGCCCGAGCGTACTGCATAGACGGAATCAAACTTGTCGCCCTGGCGAAACAGAAACTCGCCTTTTTTCAGTGGGCGGCCGCGTTTGACGATGTCGTCCAGCGCATCCATGTCTTCCAGATTCAACGAAAGTGGCAGGCAGAGGGGGGCCAGGCTGCAATCCTTGCAATGGGCCTGGCTGTGAGCGCGCAGTTTGACTGGCTCGGACATTTCTTAAATCCTTGTGGGAAAACACACATAAGACGTAAGGGTAACGCACTGGGGGGCAGCGAGGCCAGCGTGTACAGAAAACCTGCACAGGTATAAAGATTTGTTGCTTGAGGTCGATACAGAGAGCACATCTCTTAGACGGAGCTCGGATCATGTCTGTTATAGCGGCCTACAACCCGGCTATTCGCATCCCTGTTGTGCCTGACGCGAAGCCGGTTACTGTGCTCAAGGACGAAGGTCCCACCCTTGAAAAATCTTCTGAAACCAAGGTCGTGGAAGGTGTGACAGTGACTATTTCCGCTGCGGCATTCAAAGCGGCAGGCGTGGAGCAGCGCAGCAATGCGGACATCGATGACAGTGGCCTGGAAGACAACGTCAAACAGGTATTGAAAATGATCCGCCAACTGAAGCAACAGATCGCCGAAAAACAGGCCGAACTGGCGGCGGTGGCCGCGGACAGTAATCTTTCCCCTGAAGAGGCGCGTGCCAAGGCCAGCGCGCTGCAGACCGAGATCGGTTCGCTGCAGGCTGGCCTGATGTCGGCTCAGACGTCGCTGGCCAAGGCGATGAAAGGCATGAGTGCCGAGGATTCGATGAAAGCTGCCTCCCTGGCGATGTAATCAAATCACCCGCGAAAACCGTTGCCTGTTCTGGTGCTCCAGGTAGGCATCGAACACCATGCACACCGAGCGCACCAACAAGCGCCCGGCTGGCAGCACGCGAATGCCCTGGGCGTCCAGTTCGATCAAGCCATCATCGGCCATTGTCTGCAATTGCGGCCATAACTCGGCAAAATAGCCGCGAAAATCGATGTTGTACGCCTGTTCGATTCCCTCGAATGCCAGGCTGAAATTGCAGATCAACTGCTGGATCACGTCCCGTCGCAATCGGTCGTCCGTAGTGCAGACCAGGCCGCGGCTGGTCGCCAGTTGCGCGCCCGCCAAGGCATTCTGGTACTGGTTCAGGTCACTGCTGTTCTGGCAATACAGGTCGCCGATCTGGCTGATCGCCGACACCCCCAGCCCAATCAGGTCGCAGTGCCCGTGGGTGGTGTAACCCTGGAAGTTGCGCTGCAGCTTGCCTTCTTCCTGGGCCACCGCCAGTTCGTCGTCCGGCAGCGCAAAGTGGTCCATGCCTATGTAGCGGTAACCGGCCTGGGTCAGTTGTTCGATGGTGGTTTGCAGCATCAGCAGTTTTTCTGCCGGCGAGGGCAGGTCGTCGGTGTTGATCCGCCGCTGGGGCATGAAGCGTTCCGGCAGGTGCGCGTAGTTGAATACCGACAGGCGGTCAGGCTGCAAGCGGATAACTTCCTCCACGGTGCGCGCAAAGTTCAACGGCGACTGCTTGGGCAGGCCGTAGATCAGGTCGATATTAATCGAGCGAAATTGCAAGGTGCGCGCTGCATCGATCACGGCGCGGGTTTCCTCCAGGCTTTGCAGGCGGTTGACCGCCCGTTGCACCTCGGGGTCGAGGTCTTGCAGGCCGATGCTCACGCGGTTGAAGCCCAGTTCGCGTAGCAGGCCCATGGTGGCCCAGTCGGCTTCGCGCGGGTCGATTTCGATGCCGTAGTCGCCCGAGTCATCATCCAGCAAATTGAAATGCTGGCGCAGGCGTGTCATCACCTGGCGCAGTTCATCGTGGCTGAGAAACGTTGGCGTACCGCCGCCGAAATGCAGTTGCTCAACGGGTTGCTGCGGGTCGAGGTGGCAGGCCACCAATTGGATCTCCTGCTCCAGGCGCTGCAGGTAGGCCTGGGCGCGCCCCCGGTCCTTGGTGATCACCTTGTTGCAGGCGCAGTAGTAGCAAATGTTGGCGCAGAAGGGTACATGCACGTACAGCGACAGTGGCCGCACTGCCTTGCGGCTGTCACGCAGGGCGTGGAGCAGGTCGAAGGTGCCGACCTGGCTGTCAAATTGTACGGCGGTGGGGTAGGACGTGTAGCGCGGCCCCGCCAAGTCGTAGCGGTGAATCAGATCTGTGTCCCAACGAATGGCGTCGAGCATGCGGGCGGTCCCCCGGATTGGCTAGTGGGCCGAGTCTAGGGGCAGGGCAGGCAAGGCATGTTGATTTGCATCAACGGGGAGCGGCGCTATGCCACAGGGCCTGTTAATGCCCCATTAGCCAGTGCTGATGGGGGCCGGGCAAGGTCCAGAGGCCGAAGATCATCACCAGCACCCCGCCGGCCACCCGCACGCTGCGCTTGCGCAACAACGCCGTCACCCGTTCGGCGGCCAGCCCGGTGGCCAGCAGCACCGGCCAGGTGCCCAGCCCGAACGCCAGCATCAGCAAGGCGCTGTCCAGTGCATTGCCCTGGCTCGCCGCCCATAGCAGGGTGCTGTAGACGAGCCCGCACGGCAACCAGCCCCACAGCGCACCCAGCAACAACGCGCGGGGCAGGCTGGCCACCGGCAGCAAACGGTTGGCCACTGGCTGCAGATGCCGCCACAGGCCGCGCCCCAGGCTTTCGATACGGGTGAGGCCGCTCCACCAGCCGGCCAGGTACAGGCCCATGCAGACCAACAGCAGGCCGGCGAGCACACGCATGAACATCGCTGCCGGGCTGTTGGCCACCGCCCAGCCGGCCAGGCCGATCAATAAACCGGCGGTGGCATAGCTGAGGATGCGCCCCAGGTTGTACGCCAGCAGCAGGCGAAAACGGCGGCTGCGTTGTTCCTTGGGAATCGCCAGGGTCAGCGCGCCCATCAACCCACCGCACATGCCCAGGCAGTGGCCACCACCGAGCAGGCCGAGGATCAGCGCCGAGACCAGCAAGGGCATCAGCTCAAGCATGAGGGGGCTCTTTGGGCGGTTGCTCGGGGTTGTTGGCTTCATCGATGGCGGCCAGGTGGTTCGGGTCCTGGTCATCGAACAGCACGCTATGGGCCGGGCCATCGAGGTCTTCGTACTGGCCGCTGTCCACGGCCCAGAAGAAGATGTAGATGGCCACGCCCACTAACAGCAGTGCTGCCGGAATCATCACATAGAGAGCTGGCATCTGTACTCCATGCCCACGCGGCTCAGGCCGGCAGCGGGCGGGTTGCTGGGGCGGTACCCGGGGCTTGCGCGCTCGGCAGGCGAGTCAGGCGCAACGCGTTGAGTACCACGGTCAACGAACTGAGGGACATGCCGATGGCCGCCCAGATCGGAGTGATCCAACCCAGGGCGGCGAACGGCAGCATAAGGCCATTGTACAACCCGGCCCACAACAGGTTCTCGATGATCACTCGGCGGGTGCGCCGCGCGAGGCTGAAGGCCTGCACCAGCGCATCCAGGCGGTTGGACAACAGCACCGCATCGGCGCTGGTTTTTGCCAGGTCGGTGGCCGAGCCCATCGCCACACTGATATCGGCAGCAGCCAACACCGGCACATCATTGACCCCATCGCCCAGCATCAGCACTTTGCGACCTTCCTTGTGCAGGTTTTGCAGTACCTGCAGCTTGTCGTCAGGGCGCAGGCTGCCGTGGGCCTCGTCGATACCCAGCTCAGAGGCGACACTGGCTACCATCGGCGAACTGTCGCCGGAGAGCAACAGCGTGCGCCAGCCCCGCGCCTTGCATGCGGCCAGCAAGGCGGGGGCGTCGCTGCGCAGACGGTCGTCGAGTACGAACCAGGCCAGCGCCCCGCTGCGGTCGCCCAGCAGCAGCCATTGCCCGGCTTCGTCCGGCGAGGCGGGAATCGCGCAGCCACTGAGTTCACAGACAAAACCCGGCTGGCCGATGCGCAACAGACATTCTCCCACACGACCCTCCAGGCCCAGGCCTTGCGTGCTCAGCACTTCATCGGCGGCCAGCGGCGCACGGCCGAAGGCACGGGCAATCGGGTGTTCGGAGCGGTTCTCCAGGGCGGCGGCAAGGCCCAGGCATTGGTCGCTGTCCAGCGCGCCGAGGGGCCGGATGGCGCGCAACGCCAGGCGCCCTTCGGTGAGGGTGCCGGTCTTGTCGAAAATCACCGTATCAATCTGGTTCAGGCCCTCCAGCACATGGCCGCGGGTCAGCAGTAACCCGAGACTGTGCAATGTACCGGTGGCGGCGGTAAGGGCGGTGGGCGTGGCCAGCGACAGGGCGCACGGACAGGTCGCCACCAGCATCGCCAGCACAATCCAGAACGCCCGGGTGGGGTCCAGCTCCCACCACAGCAGGCCGATCAGTGCGGCGGCGATCAGCGAGCACAACAAGAACCACTGCGCAGCGCGGTCGGCGATCTGCGCCAGGCGCGGCTTCTCGGCCTGGGCGCGCTCCAGCAGGCGCACGATGGCGGACAGGCGCGTGTCATGCCCCAGGGCGCGCACTTGGACGGTCAGCGCGCCTTCGACATTCAGCGTGCCGGCCGTGACGCTCTCACCCGTGCGCCGAGGTTGCGGCAGGTACTCGCCGGTCAGCAGGGATTCATCAATGCTGGATTGGCCGTCGAGAATCACCCCATCCGCCGGCAGCACCGCACCGGGATGCACCAGCACACGATCACCCAGTGCCAACTCGCTGAGCAGGATGCGTTCGCTCTGGCCATTGTCCTTGAGGCGCAGGCAGGAGGCGGGCAACAGGTTGACCAGTTGGGCGGTGGCTGCGGCAGTACGCTCCCGGGCGCGGCGCTCAAGGTAGCGTCCGGCCAGCAGGAACAGGGCAAACATGCCCACGGCATCGAAATACAACTCGCCTACGCCAGTGATCGCGGTCCAGATGCCGGCCAGGTACGCGCCGCCAATCGCCAGGGACACCGACACGTCCATGGTCAGGTGGCGGGTGCGCAGGTCACGCAGGGCGCCTTTGAAGAACGGCGCGCAGCTGTAGAACACGATGGGCGTGGTGAGAAACATTGCGACCCAGCGCAGGATGATGTGCAGCTCCGGGCTCAGGTCAATATTGAATTCCGGCCAGGTGGCCATGGTTGCCATCATGGCCTGGAACCACAGCAAGCCGGCGACCCCCAGTTGTCGCAGGGCCAGGCGATTCTCGCTGGCCAATTGTTCGGCGGCGCGGTCGGCCTGGTAAGGGTGGGCGGCGTAACCGATATGGCGCAGCTCGCTGAGCAGTTGGCTCAACGGCAATTGCCCATCGGCCCAGCGCACGTGCAGGCGGTGGTTGGACAGGTTCAATCGCGCTTCGGCCACCGCAGGCAGGCTGCGCAGGTGTTTCTCGATCAACCAGCCGCAGGCGGCGCAACTGATGCCTTCCATCAGCAAGGTGGTTTCGGCCAGGTCGCCTTGATGGCGGACAAAGGGTTTTTGCACATCGGCGCGATCGTACAGCGCCAGCTCGTCCACCAATTGCACGGGCAGCGCCTCGGGGTTGGCCGAGGCTTCGCTGCGGTGTTGGTAATAGCTTTCCAGCCC